>CAZFJO010000485.1:0-2439 GCA_964518915.1 uncultured Saprospiraceae bacterium | reverse complement strand
ATTTTTCTTCTTTATTGTTGTTGACTATGGTGCATTTTCCCCAGTATCCGATGGTCCTTGAGGATTGATGTGTTATTTCGCCTTGATTATAAAAGGTCTTAGAGAGCACATCTTGAATCTCATACTCTTGGACATCTATGGGAAGCAGTTTTATTTCCTCTAAGACCTTTATATCATCAGAAGAAGGAGCTAAAACAACCTCATTCCCGAAGGTGTCAGTCACCATCAGAAGGAGTGATATTAAAAGTAATATGGGCTGGTTTATGCGCATTGGGTCTGAACAAGATAATAATTATAATCTTAAAATATAACCCTGACAATTCAGAATATGGTCGCACCATTATCAATCACTATTTAAGTATATCGATACAGTAGAGGAAGTCTATTCTGCTATGATCAATAAAACCCTACAAGATTTACTAAACCTTGATTTAGGCTCGAAAAGACATTAGAATACCCTTTTATAAGAGACAATCACACCTATGTTTCAAAGTCTGGAAACTATTACGAATCAACAATAAACCAGATGGCTTATTGCACAATAACTCTTTTTACAGCACTTACTTCAGCATTACTAAATCGAACGATATAGATGCCCGGGTTTTCTACATTGATTTCTTCTACTTGATTGACATTAGGAATAGACCTTACCATTCTGCCATCCAAGCTAAACACGGATATCCTGTCAAATGCAATTGTGGATGTCTGCATATCTATCGTGAAGTTTCCATGACTAGGGTTAGGGTAGATATTGATGTTTTCTGCTAAGCCTAGGTCTTCCACAGGTGATGTACATGCGGCTAATTTATTCAATCTGATAAATAGGTCATCCCCAGAATGTATGTAGCATTCTGATGCCGTTGTGTTTTTTCTATCCTGACCTATCTGAGGATTCAATTCTCCAGAATAACTGACGCCATATACACGTTGCTCTTCTATTCCAGAATTTTCGAAATTGTAAATCGAATCTAAGATGATTTCCTGTAGAACTTCATTTTCATCGGTTAATAAGAAAGCATAGTTTTCTCCTGGGGGCACGTTGATATTGTTCTGTAATAAGACATTGTCGGCTTCTCCATCGGTAGAGCAGATGTCAACTTCAGTAACCCATGCAGTGGTGGCAGTAAGGCTTTCTAGACACTCGTATGGTTCTGAGCATGCACTTTTTCTTATTGTTAAGAAAAGATCGCCACCAGAATGTACGAAGCAACCAGTCGCTGTGGTCATCAATCTGTCTTCTCCTATTCTAGGAACAAGTGTACCATCATAGTGAATTCCATACACCCGTTGTTCTGCTTCTCCGCTTCCTTCGAAATTGTAGATGGAATCTAAACTTACTTCTTGCAATATACCGGATGCGTCGGTTATGAGGTAGGCATAGTGCGCTCCTGGAGCTATAAAGAGATTGTTTCTTAGTGCTATATTGTCTGCTATATCATCCGACGGGCAGATGTCAACTTCTACGGCCCAGTCTGCTGTAGCAGTGAGGCTTTCTTGGCATTCGAAGTCGGATGTGCAGCTGTTTTTAGTGATTGTCAAGAAAAGATCGCCACCAGAATGTTCGAAGCATCCGGTTGCAGTGGTCATCAATCTATCTTCTCCTATTCTAGGAACAAGCGTACCGTCGTAATGGATTCCATACACCCGCTGTACAGCGTCTCCGCTTCCTTCGAAATTGTATATGGAGTCTAGACTTACATCTTGTAATAGACCGGATGCATCGGTTATGAGGTAGGCATAATGCGCTCCTGGTTCTATAAAGAGATTGTTTCTTAATGCTATATTATCTGCTACATCATCCGACGGGCAGATGTCAACTTCTACGGCCCAGTCAGTAGTAGCGGTAAGGCTTTCTTGGCATTCGAATTCAGATTCGCATGCATTTTTAGTTATGGTAAGAAACAAATCATCCGATGAATGCTGAAAACACTCAGAAGCAGTTGTCATGCTTCTGTGGACGCCTACAAGAGCATTGAGTGTTCCACTATAATGGATACCATAGACCCTTTGTTCTGGCTCAAGTGTTCCTTCGAAATTATAAAAATTTTCTAAAACAACTATCTCTAGAATTTCATTGTTGTCAGTAATAAGATATGCATACTCCTCTCCAGCAGAAAGATTAAGATTGTTGTTGAATCTAATGAAATCGCTCCTATTGTCAGATGGACATATATCTATGGTGCTTCCTTCTGAAGAAGTAGTTTCAGAGGGCATACAAGTAAACGGATCTTCACACCCATTTTTCGTAACGGTTATAAAGTTGTTTTCATCAGAATGTTCGAAACACTCGGTTGCGGTGGTCGATAATCTATGTTGGCCTATAGCCGGAATAAGAGTTCCTCCATAGTTTATTCCATATATGCGCTGTGCATTGTCGTCAGATCCCTCGAAGTTGTAGTTGTCTGATAATACGACCTCTTGTAATATTTCGTCGCCATC
>CAZFJO010000484.1:0-2448 GCA_964518915.1 uncultured Saprospiraceae bacterium | reverse complement strand
TATATAATCATGGTAAAATCAAAGTGTGACAGTAGATAGTGTTAAAATTTATTACCTAGTTAAAGATGAAATTAAGGGCCTACATATCTAGTGCTTTGGGCCTTATGTCCAGCATGAATATGGATTTTAATAGAAAGTAGGATGACCTATTCCAAGTACGGTCTATTAATGAAAAATAAATCAGCAATGAAAAAAGCAATGTATCTCATTCTTGTTCTATTGTGCATGCGATGCGCTGAGGTCGTTCCTGAATATAAGAATAAAGAAGTCTACAACATTGCAATCGGAGAGACGATAGACATATACCATGTAACCAATTCTTGTTGCCGTATCTGTGTGGCCAATCTAGATAGTTTACAATACACCTCGCAAATAGATGACAGTATTATCTATAAGGATGGTGACTGTGCTGGTTGCAGTTATACTGTTGCCATTTCTATTATGGGTATCCAAGCTGGTTCCGATACATTGCGGTTTACCAATCAGAGTGGAGGGTCAGCATGCGGTCAAGAAGTATATCATTCATATCTGTATATAGTAAATGTAGAGGATGAGAAAACAAACTAATTCATCAAGTAACCATCTCCGAAAATTAATAGAACACCATTGATGACATGTAACCATCTGCGCACTTTATTTTCTTGAAGGAGTGATTCATGGAAACAACGTAAAAGATTCCTTAGGTATGATAATTGGAATTTTAAGCAACAGTCGTAAATCAATCATCATCGCATAATCTGAATGGCAATTGATCGGATCGAACTTTTAATACTCGTTACAAATTTATTAGCAAAAGAACTATTGCATGAATGATCAATACACAGGTAACTTTTCATTGTTTATTTTTGTTGTATCTTTTGTAGGTTGAAATAAATTGATGAAAACGATCCATAGAAAATGAAATATCTAACTACAATAATTATTGCACTGTTGTTTTTTTCTAACACTACTGCACAAGAGGTAGATGTACAGTCTTTCATAGAAGCCTATGTCGATGAAAAAGAAATGATGGGTGCCATAGCCATATCTAAATCAGGAGAAATTGTCGATCATGGTGCTGCTGGCATACTTAGTAATGCAGAAGGAGTAGAAAAGAAAATCCAGCCTGATACTAGATTCAGAATAGGATCGATCAGTAAGGTGTTTACGGCAGTGATGATCCATCAGATGGTAGAGAAGAAGCAATTGACGTATGAAGAAAAACTCTCTCGTTTTTTTCCTAAGGTTCCTAATGCAGATCAGGTATCGATCTTGCAGATGTTGAATCACTCGTCTGGAATTTTCAGTGTTACAGACTTACCTGCCATAGGTTATATTGCATACAAGCCTACTGAGCGCTCTACGCTTTTAGAAATGATGGAAGGCACGAAACCAGCATTTGTCCCGGGAGCGAAAAACGCATATTCTAATTCTAATTACATGCTACTCGGATTTATACTTGAAGACCTTGCGGGAAAAAGTTATGGCGACTTGGTTCAAGAAATGATATGCAAGCCGCTCAATCTTCAGAACACACACAACGGAGGTAAGATCAACAATGCGGATAATGAAGCCTCTTCCTTTTACCTAGAAGGTGAAACGTATGTGGCCTATCCCGAAACGGATATGAGTGTACCCGCTGGGGCAGGTTCCATGGTTTCTAATGTGGCGGATCTCACTAAATTTATAAGGGGTATTTTCCACGGTGACTTAATCAATAAAGCTACCCTTGATAAGTTAATTGAAAACAAGAATGATTATGGCAATGGGTTGTTCTTGTTAGATGTAGATGGTGATCAAGGTTACTGGCACAATGGTGCCATCGATGGATTTAAAACCATGCTTACTTATTTTCCAGAAACAGATGTTGCCGTAGCTATATTAACTAATGCTTCTAGATCTGTCAGTGTGGAAGGCCTTACAGATCCATTGTACAAGAGTGCCTTAGGTACAGCATTGCAGAAACCAGACCTAAAAGGTGTCGAAGTAGATACAGCGATATTGGCTAAGTATGTAGGTGATTATACTTCAGACGATCTTCCTCTTGAGATTGTAATAAGAGAAAATAATGGGCAGTTGACGGCACAGGCTACGGGACAGGGCGCTTTACCGCTCAAGGCAAAAAGCGATACAGAATATACCTTCGATCCTGCTGGAGTTGTTATTACTTTTTCTGATGATGGAACATTTACTTTAGAGCAAGGTGGGGGGACTTTTCGTTATAAGAAGAAATAGATGACTTATATTTTGGACTATCGATTTTAACAACATTCATTTGTCTGAATTATTTAATCAATGAATCGTATCTGCGTCACAACATTACAATCTCTTTAGCCCTCTATTTTATATGAAAAAAAATTACATTCTGCTACTTGATGATGTAGTTTGTATCAGTCTCCAAGTCAAGAGAATTATTATTCCTGTCCAGAAATTTATAATGGTGATAATTATTAACCCTAAGAAGTATGG
>CAZFJO010000483.1:0-2454 GCA_964518915.1 uncultured Saprospiraceae bacterium | reverse complement strand
TTACCCATTACATAATTGTAGTTATGAGTAGATTAGACCAACTAAAAGCCCTATTATCCGAGCGTCCTGGAGACGATTTTATACTTTTTGCAATAGCTAAGGAGCACCAGAAACACGATGAATTACCACTTGCACGAGAAGCATATGAAGGGTTAAAGGATAAAAATCCCGAATACGTAGGGCTCTATTACCACTTGGGTAAGGTTCTGGAAGACCTAGAACTACCCGATGAAGCGATGAAGATCTACAATGATGGCATAACCATAGCTAAAAAACTGAGTGACTTTCACGCACTTAAAGAATTGATGAATGTCAGAACCAACCTAGAAATGGAGTTGTGATCAATTGCGGGCGATCGATCTTAATATCTTGTACGTGGGTATTCTTGCTGATATCTTCGCTTTCTGAAGCCAGTGCTCAGAACCTTAAAGACACACTCATCATAATTGCTTCAGACACCCTATTCTTCTCTTCAGACAGCGATGTGGTAGATACAATAGATACGGCCTTCCTCCATACTTACTTAGGAAACAAGAATGAATTCAACATCCTGCTTTCCGGACATACGGATAGCGATGGACCGTCAAGCTACAATCAGAAACTAGCAGATAGAAGGGTACAATCAGTTAAGAGAAAGATACTTGAATTATTACCCTCCGCTCTTTTTTATGAATCCATCCACGGTGAAAATCTGCCTATAGCTGATAACACCCATGATTCAGGAAAGGCGATGAATAGGCGCGTAGATATCCAGATCGTTAAAAAATACAATCTCCGTAAAATCCGTGGCCAGGTTACTGGTTCAGATTCTACCGAAATCAAGGATGGTGTTGTCTATATCCAACATAAATTCTTCCTTGATTCGGCAACCATAAAATCAAATGGAGAATTTGAAATCTTCAGCCCAGATTCATTGGGTGCGAGACTGGACTTTGCCAGCAGCAGTCACTTTATCCAGACTACATTTACTACAGTAAGCCCTCTTCCAGATCCCAAGTTATTCCAGATTGTACTGCCAGCGATTGAGATAAATAAAAAATATGACGTTGCTGAAATGTTCTTCGTCGGCAATCAGCCGGTTTTACTATTTACAAGTATTAATGCGCTTACTTCGCTTACCCATACCATGAGGCGGAGTGACATCTGTATTGTTGTGCATGGACATGTCAACGCCCCTAACCAAGAACCCAAGCCTCCGGGCTCGTTTGAGTACGACTTATCTCTGAACCGTACATTAACGGTAAGAAATCATTTAATTAATAAGGGCATCGATTCTCTGAGGATACACAATCTGGCTCATTCCAACTGGGATATGAGATACCCTCGGGCTACTTCAGAAGAACAACAACAGATCAACCGACGCGTCGAAATTGAGATAAAAGATTGCAACGAACTCTTCGAAGTAACGCAGAATATGGTAAAACCAAGAGAGTAAATTCATTCTTTTAGGTGAGAAAAATCTCTTCTTTCAGTTTTAGATTTGATGCAAATCTTTAAAATGAAAAACCTCACACTTTCTGTTTTACTTGGGCTGATAACCATCACTTCTATTTCTGGGCAAGAATGGATCTTACAGAATCCTTTTTCCGTTTTCGGAGAACTCAGAGACATCCTTATGAAACCCAATGGAGAAGGATGGGCAACGGGAGAACAAGGAATTCTTCTATACACACAAGATTTCGGAGAAAGATGGGAAGAACTTGAATTAGGAACTGCAAATGCGCAATCTTCATTACACTTGGTTCCAGGAACTGGAGACCAAGTTATGTATAGTGTCGGCCCTAATCTATCTAGAAGTTTAGATGGGGGAATGACATGGAGTATAAATGGAAATGTAGTGCGTAGCCCGACCGGTATTACATTTGCTACAGCTGATATATATTATTCTTGTACCAGACAGAATGGTGTGTATAAGACTACTGATAGAGGAGAATCCTGGGAATTAATAAATACCCCAGGTGACTCTTATAGAAATATTTATTTTAAAGATGAAATGAATGGTTTTCTTTTAGGAGAAATCGATGATCAAGATAGATTAATCGCTACAACAGACGGAGGAGTCACTTGGTCTCCTTTAGACTTAGGAATGGAAATCACCTTTCCTAAGTTCATATCTTTTTCTAATGACATGACTGGCTTCCTTACGTCTAATGAAGGTGTTTTTAAAACAACAGATGGAGGAACTACTTGGTCCCTTATTCCAGACAGCCCCTCAAGCATTGATGATTTTTTCATTCTTGATGAGAACAACTTTTATACTACGAACGGGCTAGCTTACCAGACCAGCAATGATGGAGGAACAACTTGGAATGAAGCTGAGGTTGAATTAAGCATTAGCGAAGCCATATTTGCATTGTCTACTGACCAAGTGTGGCTAGTCGGAAAAAATCTGAGCATTTTATTTTCAGATGACAATACCGAAACATGGAAAGACCAGATACCTGGGAGTAAAAT
>CAZFJO010000482.1:0-2462 GCA_964518915.1 uncultured Saprospiraceae bacterium | reverse complement strand
GGATGATCGTAAAAGATTGCGAGAGTGTACATCCATTAGCATCTTCTACGTAAAGCGTATGGTCACCTGTAGCAACATCCAGGATAGTGCCAGTGTCTGTAGCCGGTCCATTATCTACCGAATACTTGTATGGTCTCGCACCACCTATGATATCTGGAGTGATGGTACCTCCTCTAGACTGGGTAGACATGGTTTCATTGATCGCAATTACTTGAAGTGGGTCTGCTTGATCAAGAAAAAAATCGAATCTTTCTTCACAACCATTATCGTCTATCGCTTCGAATGAGTAGCTAGCCGATTTTAGATCTGCTATATTAAGCGTATTGATATAGTCTGTGCCTTTAAAACGAATATTTTTATTTCCAGTTCCTCCCTTAAGTGAGAAAGAAATCGATCCGTTTTCATCTAAGTGACAGGATGGGGAATTTAATTTTAAGTCATCGATTTCTATAGCTGGTGGAGCGGACAGGGCAACTTGGTAAGATTCTTCACAACCATTTTCATCCTTTAATGTGATCGTATAGTTTCCGGCTCCGTATCCCGAGAACCGGCCAGAACTGCTTGTAGCAGTGCCGTCAGAATATAGTATTCTTCCTCTTCCACCTGAGCCATTGACAGAAATTATACCTTCTTCTGAAAGATTGCATAAAGGGAGAATTCTGTCTACAGAAGTCGTATCTAGTTTCTTAGGTGCGGTAACCTGTATGGTTATGTCAGACTTACAAGCGCCTTCATCTTCAACGAAAATTTTATAAGCTCCAGCACTTAATCTGTCGAATGTTCCATCCGTATTAGAATCTTGCCCGAGGGTATAATTTAAAATCCCGGTACCTCCAGATGCAAGGAGCTCTATTTTTCCATTATCGCTGTCATAACATAGTGGAGCAGTTATCCTCTGGATAGAAATATCTAATTTTCCTAGTGTCGGTATTTCTATTTCCTCAGTCACAGTACATCCTCGTTCGTCCTCAATTTCTACTGTATAATCACCACCTACTAATTCAGAAAATATACCCGTATTATTCTCTATATTCCCTATTCTATACGTAAGAGTTCCATCTCCACCACCGCCAGATAATTCTGCGGACCCTAAGGTCTGAAGAATACAATCTGCCTGATCTATTTTTTCGATAGAAACATCGATAGGGTCTGAGGTTTCCAGAATCATTAAGGTGTCATAGAAACAACCGTTATCGTCCCTGATTTCAACAATGTAATTTCCAGCAGCAAGCGCATCGAAATCTATAATGTCCGTTTTTACTCCGTTAAAGGTTAATTCTCTACCTCCTGTACCACCAGCAGAATTTCCTTTTAATACACCATTTAAATCACTGGCACATATAGGATCTACTTTTTCATCGATAATGATTTTCAATGCTTCGGGAGCATCAATAGTAATGTCTTTTTTAACGATACAACCAGACGCTTCCTTTATGTAAAAAGAGTGTGTTCCTCCTGCTAGCTGTGTAAAAACGGATTCTTCTGAGAAGTTGTTTCCATCTTTAGAAAAGGTATAATTTTCATCTCCTCCATCTAAAAATAGGGAGACTGCGCCCTCATAAGAGTCATGGCACAATGGGTTCTGCAAGGTAGTGTGAGATACTTCGAATTGTGGAATACTCACAATCTCTATGTCCAAGGTGGATGAACATCCAATCTCGTCAGTAACCTTGATTTCATGTATACCCGAACTTAGACCGATGAAAGATTCACTATCATTACTTGAACCATCTATTGAGTAAGATAGGGTACCCGTTGTACCCGATGTGGATATGATGACTGAACCTTCAGTATCATTGAAACATAGATTGTCTGTGATATTGACTACATCTATTGTGATGCTATCCGGCGACGCAAGTGTGATTTCAAGCTCTTCAGTGCAGCCATTCTCATCTTGTATATAGACCCTAGATGAACCCGCAGGAAGGTCCGAAATAATATTACTATTAATGTACGTATTACCATCTACACTGAACGTGTAATTGCCTGTACCTCCGACAGCGTTAATTTCTACAGAACCATCTTGACTATCTGCACACAATACATCTTGTATAATGTTGTAATCAGGAGTTATCTCAGTAGGGCTATCAGTCACAATAGTATGTGTTGATATACATCCGTGGATGTTTTTCACATAAACTTCATTTTCTCCGCCTGAGAGTTCTTCTAAAATTCCAGATTCAGAAAAATCAACCCCATTAATCGAATATAAGAAAGGGCCGCTGTTTCCCGTCGCCTGAATTTCTACTTGACCATCAGTGCTATTGTGGCACAATAAGGTACTCCCTGATAAGATATCTAGAGTAGGCGCTTCTGGTTCGTCGATACTGAACGAAATGGTAGACCTACATCCTTCTTCGTCTTCTGCAACAGCTAGGTAATTTCCCGCCGATAATTCATCTATCAGGTCAGGGGTAACAATTCTATTGTCATTAAGGTAGTATGTAAAATTGCCATATCCT
>CAZFJO010000481.1:0-2465 GCA_964518915.1 uncultured Saprospiraceae bacterium | reverse complement strand
ACCTTATGTCAATGTATTATTAAAATTATCATCAGATTCTACCCTGACTAAGACTGCATTTTCTGACGAAAACGGAGTCTTTAAATTCTCACAGATTAATAATGGCAACTACTTTATAGAAACTTCATTCATCGGACTCTCACCTTATTCTTCTCAAGTGATTTCTCTTTCAGAAAATCTAGACTTAGGATCTATAACCTTATCTGATGATAGCCAGAGAATTGATGAAGTTGTCATAAAAGCCAGAAGGCCGATGATCGAAGTTCAGGCGAGCAAAACCATTTTCAACATAGAAGGCACCCTCAATGCATCTGGCAACAACGGATGGGATTTACTAAGAAAAGCTCCAGGGGTTATTGTAGACAACAACAATAACATCATACTGGAAGGAAAGACAGGCGTGCAATTTTACATCAATGGAAAACAATCACCATTGAGAGGAGAAGACCTAGTTAATTTCTTAAAAACGTTGCAGTCTACAGACATCGATAAAGTTGAAATTATTACACAACCGAGTGCTAAGTATGATGCAGAAGGAAATGCAGGCATTATCAATATACTTCTAAAAAAAGATAAATCACTCGGGACTAATGGCACATTAACCACAGGAAGTGGCTACGGAAGAAACCTTCAGTACAACGCTTCCTTATCTCTAAATCATAGAAATAAAAAACAAAATTGGTATGCAACATACAGTACTGGTGGAGGAGACTCGTGGAACTTTATCAACCTATACAGGGTACAAGAAGGGATAACTTACGATGCCAGATCAGAATCCATCAACAGTACGGCTACGCACAATGGAAAACTAGGGGTAGATTTTTTCACAAGTAAAAACAGTACAATAGGTGCTGTAATCAACGGAAGTTCATTTTCCGGAAACAATGTTGGTTTCACACGTACGCCTATCATTCTTTGTGGTGAGCAAGCTCCTTCTCAAGTACTTATTTCTGAAGCCCTTTCTGATAACAACAATTATAATCTAAACAGCAACCTAAATTACCTTTACGATAATAGAAAAGGAACATTCTTTCAGATAGACGTAGACTATGGTCAGTACAGAAGAGACAGAAGCAATCGCCAACCCAATGGTTATTACAATGGTGATGAATCACAATTGATTTTTAGTAGAAATTCAAGCCAGCTTACTCCTACTGATATTGATATCATCAGCCTTAAATCTGATGCAAGCTGGAATGCGCTTGGTGGAAACTTAGAGTCAGGGATTAAAATTTCTAGAGTTAACACAGAAAATGTATTTGATTTTTTCAATGTCCAAGATGGAGAAGATGTATTTGACGCAGATCGCAGCAACTCATTTGATTACAGAGAACAGATTAATGCGGCGTATCTCAACTATAATAGAAAGTGGCAGAAATTATCAGTTCAAGCAGGGCTAAGAGGTGAGCAGACAATATCTAAAGGCAACCTCATAAGCACCCAAGATCTGGATGAAAGTAGAATAGAGAGAAAATACATTAATCTATTTCCAAGCGGAGGAATATCCTACAACCCCGACTATAGCAATGCATATGCACTGAGCTATAGCCGCAGAATAGCAAGACCTAATTATAAATCGCTAAACCCATTTGAGTATCAATTAAACGAATTATCATTTGTTAAAGGAAATCCATTTCTGCAACCGCAGTATACAGACAACTTGAAAGTTAGTCATACGTACAAGTATAAGTTTACGACGTCGATAGGCTATTCATTCGTTGGTGATTTTTTTGCGCAAGTAACCGATACCCTAGGAACCAACCGCAACTTCTTGCAAGAGCAGAACATAGCCAATCAGAAAACATGGAACCTAGGATTCAGTGCACCATTCGATGTAAAATCATGGTGGAGTGTCTATATGAATATCAACGCTTTTAGATCTTCTTATGAAGCGATCTCTGAAAAATATGTGCCTATAACCAGATCATCCTTGAGCTTCTATGCACAGAATACATTCAGAATTCCTCTAGGGTTGCGCATGGAAGTTTCTGGTTGGTTTTCTTCTCCTACAGTCTGGGGTGGCACCTATCTAACTGACGCTATGGGAAGCTTAGACATAGCTCTACAGAAGCGCTTTCTAGATGATCAGTTGTCAGTCAGAGTTTCCGTAAGTGACCTCTTGTATACGAATCCATGGAGTGGAGATACTAGATATGGAGACTTGTTTATAGATGGAAGCGGAGGCGGAGAAAGCCGCAGAGTAAGAATCAACGTTTCCTACGCCTTCGGTAGAAATGAAATTAAAAAATCAAGAAAAAGAGATACTGGACTAGAAGCAGAAAAGAATCGAATCAATTAAAAAAACAATAAATTTTAATGCTATTATTTAAAGTGGTTGCCTGAACTCTAATAGAGCCAGGGAATCACTTTTTCTAAATTATTTCTCTAAGCCATGTTTTTCTACGACCGGATAAATCACCTTAAGGGTATTCCCTAGAATCACCTATGATTCTGATCTTGAGTAA
>CAZFJO010000480.1:0-2473 GCA_964518915.1 uncultured Saprospiraceae bacterium | reverse complement strand
TATGATGGTTTAAACTTAGGATCAGGTCTAGCAGACATCAATGCTGCTTGTGATGGAGATCAAGTTTTTATCAACCTACTTATTCCTTCTAATGAAGATCTTGATTCTGATAAATTTTCTCTTAAGCTGGGTGATGCCTCTTTAGCTGATCTCGATTATGATTTTCCGTACACATTCGTTTTAGATGAATTAGGAATCTCCGTAGAAGGCAATACGGAATTGCCTTACATCGTAGAAGATCAATTGACAGGATCAGAAATCATAGTGGGTCTATTATTTATGCCCGATTGCAATCGAGAAGGATGTAACGATATTCTAGATCCTAATGCAGATCTTCCTACTTATGGTGATCGTACCTATTGCAGTTTCATTCCGGACATCGTCGGTTACAATAAAAACTGGATCAAAGAAAACATGTACTATACCTCTAACACCAATGGTTTCGACCCACTGGTTGATGGGCGTTGCTGGCAAGACAATGAAGACAATTGTTCCATCATGGGGAGACTCTATACATGGCAGGCGGCAACAGGCCGACGACGTGGACCACTTGTCAACAACTGGACGGGGGATGTATGCCCTCGCGGTTACCACGTCGCTACCCTAGCAGAATGGGAATCGCTGATTGATGCAGCAGGAGGAGTGGGTAATTATGCATCCTTGATGAGTGAATCCACACCATGGCTAGAAGGCTCATCAGCTAATTCATCTGGTATGGGGATCTTTCCATATGGGTGGTATTCTACACCCGGAGACAATGCAGATGTCAATGGCTATTCAGACTTCGGAGATAAGGTTTTATTCTGGACAAGCAGCCCAGCGCTTCCATTGAATGCAGATGATCCTGAAACAGATGCTTATGCTATAGAATTCTCAGAAGAATTCGGTGTGAAAGTCGTAAAAGCGGTTAAGGAAGTAGGAGCTTACTGTAAGTGCATTGAAGATTAATGAGAAGTTTTTACTTCTTAAATCTATCACCACAACTTAAGCTTGAGATTAAGACTATTATAGTGCCTTATTCAATACAGTAGGTGAATCAAACGCAATCAACTGTTTCCAATTAATTCGCATCTGCGTAAGCAAGTACCTTATTCCACACACGGAATAGATTCCCGCTACACATCTTCTCGATGTCTGTTTCTGTGTAACCCCGCTTGAGTAAGGTATAGATTAGATTAGGATAATCTGAAACATCCTTGAGGCCAGTAGGAAGTGAGTCCCCTACCCCATCATAGTCCGATCCGAATCCCACATGATCTACACCTGCAAGTGCAACTACATGATCGATGTGATCGGCAACTCTATGGACGTCAGAATAAACCGTAGGATTGTCTTTCTGGAATTGTTCCAAAATAGGTTTCGCTTCATCACTACCCATAGCAATACCTTTTTCTTGAAGTAGAGCAGATAGTTTTTCTCTATTCGCTTCTCTGTATTTCTGGATATCACCATCTAGAAAAGTAGAGCCGAAATTGATCATGATCACTCCGCCATTGTCTTTCATTTTACGAATCATATCGTCTCCCATATTCCGCTCGAATCCTGGCGTAAATTTTCTAGCCGAACTGTGAGAAGCGATTAATGGAACCTTGGTTTTTTCTACCACTTGATAAAACGTATTGTCAGATACATGTGAGATATCAATCATGATTCCCTCCTGTTGCATTTTCTCAATTACTTCATAACCATAAGCACTCAAACCGCCATGGGTGCCAGTAGTATCGTAAGAAGAATCACAGATTTTATTGTCCTTAGAATGGGTAAGGGTGATATAACTTATTCCCCTTTTCTTGAAATAAGGAATCATATTAATATCGTTTTCTACAGGAGCACCATTCTCCATGCCCATCGGTAGGGCTACTTTCCCAGCTGCGAATGCTTGCTTGACATCTTCAGGAGATTTAGCAACCATAAAATAATCTGATTTTTCTTGAGCAATGAACTCAACCATATTGATAAGGGTGTCTGCCAGTTCTTTAGCTCCTCCATCTACTTGAAAACTTGCAGGAATATAGATGGACATAAAAGGCGCATCTAGTCCTCCTTCTCTTGCTCTTTTAAAGTCGAAATCTCCTTTATCCGTTTCAATAGGAATGCCCGTGTATTCTTTCTGGAGTCTGAAGTTCTGGACGCGCAACCTATACGGAAGATCCACATGACCATCGGTGATGATATATTTCTGTGCGAGCTTTTCTGACAGTTGCGTAAGGGCGTTATCTGAAAGGGATTTAGAAGAACTACAACCTCCGCAGAGTATTAATATAAGTAGAAACAGAATGGCGTTTTTCATAAAATGATTTTATTACAGCATAAAAATTCACAAATAGAATCCACATTCCTATTCGTACATCACTTCAAGTAAAAGTAAAGAAATTTATTCATCCATAACTGAAGAATGAAACACTAACTTATTTAGCAGTTTTAAAACTACAGGAAAATATTTTATTCTGGGAGTTAGGGGCTTGTCATATTG
>CAZFJO010000479.1:0-2476 GCA_964518915.1 uncultured Saprospiraceae bacterium | reverse complement strand
CCTATTAATAAATTGCAGTTTATGAATTCAATAAAAGAACTCGTTTATTAATGCTCGAGTTTGAGAATTATATACAATTACACTAATAAATAAAACCAATATGAGTACCAAAAAGAAACTAGAAAAAGCCAACAAGAAACTAAAAACAGAGAATAAAAAATTAAAGTGCAAGCTTAAAAAGAAGCTGAAAAAAAGTAAGTCTAAAAAAGGAAAGAAATAACAGCCCTTCCTAAATCGACATGGAATGAAAATGTGTTTATTACCCTTAAGAACACATTGATATTCTATAAACCCTATCATTAAAACAATCTAAATAGTTAAATTCAGCAGCCTGATGAAAAATCTTAACGTTATTATTTCGTGTTTGGCAATTGTGATTTTCGCATCTTGTTCAGCCAAAAAGCCTTTCATACGAAATAGTCATTCTAGCACAGACGAAGCACTTACAATTCCAGAAGACAACATTGACTACGAGCTCTATCTTGTAGGGGATATCGGGGCTTCAACTGATAATATCTATCAAGCAGATATTGTAACACTAATTAAATCAGAACTAGACAAACGAAATGTAAAGGAATCGGTGGTATTCCTAGGGAATTCATTTCATGAAAAGGGACTTCCCGACGAAGAAGACCCTGATTTCATGCGCATGGATCAAGCCATAGACAATTGCATAAAGGAATTAAAAGGGCATACGGATAAGCTGTATTTTATTCCTGGGGATAATGAATGGTTCGATGGACAGAACCACACCGTTTCCGCCTTGCAGAATGTGGAGGATTACCTAGAGTCTAAGGTAGATGACAAGAATATTTTCACTCCTTCTAATGGTTGTGCAGAGCCGAAATTGGTCGAGCTTACTGATGACTTATTGTTGTTGTTAATGGATTCTCAATGGGTATTACAAGGTGACCGTTCCACAGAAAGAACGAGAACGGGCTGTGACGTAGACAATGAACAAGAACTGGTCACATACGTGAAGCAGGTTCTGGCTAGAAATAAGAAGAAGAATGTAATTATTGCAGCCCATCATCCTGTGTACTCTAATGGGAAAACAGGAGGTAATTATGGCGCGTCGAGTCACTTGCTTCCTTTACCTGTTTTAGGAAGTATCATCACGGGAGTAAAGAAAATAGGTGGCGGTGTACAGAAATTCGGACATCCACAATATGAAGCTTATCGAGCGGTAATTGATCATGCGCTGGGAGATTTTGAAGGAGTAATACATGCATCAGCACACGATAAAAATTTACAATACCATGAACAAGAGGACAATCACTTTATAGTTGCAGGAAGTGGAAATGATGTAGATTTTGTGAGAAAGGGTGGGACGGCTGATTTCGCGTATATGGAGCGCGGATTTTCTAAAATTACCCATACTAAGGACCTTGAGCTATGGTTGGAGTTTTACATCGCTGATCCTGACAACCCTAGTGTTGCTAAGTCTGTTTTCAAGAAACGACTGTATAAGAAAGAACAGAATGATTATACTGACGAATCGATATTTAAACCCTTAAACGAGTTGCCTGCAACCATAACAACCCATGCTTCTGACAATTATGCGAATGGCAAAATCGGGATGGGATCATCATATCGTAAAGCTTGGGGTACGGACATAGATGTACCCATACTGAAGCTTGATGAAACCCATGGAGGCTTGAAGCCAGTCAGACAAGGTGGAGGATTTCAGACTAGATCACTTCGACTAGAAAATAGTGAAGGTCAACAATGGGTGATTAGATCTGTAGATAAGGAAGTATACAAAGTAGTGCCTCCTGCATTAAGAAAAACCTTTATAAGTGATTTCGTACAAGATGGAATATCGGCAGCGCATCCATATGGTGCTATGGTTGTTCCGCCATTTGCGAAAGCGGTAGGCATATATCATGCTAATCCTAGATATGTCTGGTTGCCGGCTCAAGAGGCGCTGGGTGATTACAATAAGGAGTTCGCAGAGAATCTTTACTTATTCGAAGAAAGGCCTGGTGGCAATATGGATGGACATCCGAACTATGGCAATGCTAAAAAATCTGTGAGTACGCTTGATCTAGTATCTAAGCTTTATAAAAACCACAAGCACGAAGTCGATCAGAAATATGTGCTGAAGGCAAGATTGCTCGACCTGCTTATAGGTGATTGGGATCGTCACGATGACCAATGGAGATGGGGGATTTATGAAGAGGCTGGGTCGGATAAGAAAATATATCGTGCAATACCGAGAGATAGAGACCAGGTGTTTTTCAAGAATGATGGACTCGTTCAGTACATCGCTAGTCGGCCTTACATTACGCCTTCGATAAGAAAATTCGAAAAGGAGATAGATTTCATAAGTGGATTGGCATTTAATGCGCGTCACTTTGATCGTCATTTTTTAGCTGAGTTGAATGAAGAAGAATATATCAAGGCGGCTGAATTCATCCAGTCGGTCATTACCGATGATCTTATAGATGAAGCATTAAAGTTATGGCCAGAACAG
>CAZFJO010000478.1:0-2481 GCA_964518915.1 uncultured Saprospiraceae bacterium | reverse complement strand
AGCAGATCATCGTCATGTATAAGTTGCGGTATCCTTATGAGCTTAATACAGTCGATGAGGTCCCTAATTTAAAAACCGAGCCGGAGCCGGATTCCGCTCAGCTGGAGCTGGCGGATACGCTGATCCAGTCCTTATCGAAGCCTTTTTCTGAGATCGACTTTACCGATCGATACCGAGAAGCCATGCTTTCTGTGATCCAGGATAAAATCGACGGCAAGGAGATCGTCCAGGTCATCGAAGAAGAAAGAGAAAAGCCTGTCATCGACATTATGGACGCACTTAAGCGCAGCATCGAGAAAGCGAAAGAGAAGAAATGATTTTCTAGGTAGATGGTAATATTTACCAAAAATAAAAATCCCTGAATCGGTATCAATTGATTCAGGGATTTTTAATTAATGAGATCAAACAGATTACATTTTCACGAGCTTCTGTATGAAGGTCACTTCAGAATCAGCATTTCTCATTTCAATGATATAAACACCATTATTAAGATTTATATCTATTGTTTTTACAATTGAGTTGTCACCAGGTAATGTTTCAATATGTACCAGTTGACCATTGGTGTTGTATATGTTTATCTGAGTGGTCTCAGATAGGGGAGTATGGATGGTTAACTGATTATTCAATACTGGGTTAGGATAGACCAGGTAATCATCTGAAACTTCAATCTTGGTATTAACAATTTCAGATAATTCTGATTGACCATCATTGTCGTATTGTTTTAACTGGTAATAGTACGTTACGCCTTTCCGTACATCTTCATCATTGTACGCATACCTTGCTCCTGTACCATTTTCTTCAGCAGGTATGAAATCCAGAATTTGGAAGTCTGTGCCATTTTCAGAACGCATTAATTCGAAACCATCATTGTTTACCTCAGAAGCAGTTTCCCAGTATACATCAATGGATGAAGTTCCTGCGACTGCACTTAATCTTGATAGCTCTACTGGTACAGTACTAGATAGATTGCCAGTCAGGGATATAGTTCCTTGCCCATCTGTGGCAATGACAAGCACATACGTTGCACCATCCATAGGAAGGGATTCTGTCAATTCTAGCCCGTCAACCATTGCAGTCGGATTCCTATTTGTACTAGCTGCGGAACCTTCACAAGCGATCAGACTCCCTACTGTGACGTCAGGGCAACTTATGGTAGAAGGTCCGTATAGCGCTAGTTGGCCTTCTGCCACCTCAGGATCGGTTGAAGATATTGAAAATGTTACGTTTTGATTTCCGCTACCATTCGGCACTGTAAAGGCATAGAATGTCTGTGTATCATATAGGTCATTTTCAGTACATGTTTCACGCGTTATAATTCCATCTCTTGCGCTTCCCATATCTCCTATACTGCCGTCATTATTGCATTCATTCTCAAATGTGAATGAAAAATCAGCACCTGCATTGACAGGCTCCTGACAGCCTTGGCCATCGAATAATCCTCCACTCATAGGCCCTGAATTATCAAGGGGCATACAACAACTTATTATAGCTTCCCATCCTAGGCGTTGAACACTGCCATCAGAAGTAAACTGAAAAGTAAGGCACTCTCCTGCTGCTGTTCCAGTATATATACCACTATTCATTAAATTATTGATATTGGTCCCGCATATGTTAGTTATAAGATTTCCTCCTGTTCCTGTTCCTTCATACACACTTAATTGATCATAACATGTACCATCGGTGCTGTTTTCTTCGATATCTATAGATGTAAATTCTACCGATACTATTTCAGAAGGACTATCAGGACAGATGGTATATATTTCGTTTGCATCATCTAGATAGAGAATATTAGGACCTCTATTTTCATAGAATTCAGTGTCACAGATAGGGCCACACGTTGCGGCATTGCAGGTGAAGGTTAAGAGTCCATTATCAGATTGGATTTCTGGTCCACCACAATTGTTCTTATCTGAAACCACAATAAGGTAGTTTCCATTCGACGGTACAGTAAAGGTTATGGTACAGTCTTCTATATAAGCAATGGTTGTTCCTACTGAAGCTGTAGAGTAATCAGCAACCGTTATCATTGATTCCCAAGTATCGGAAGAATACCCAGAACAAAATTCGAAGGTATATTCTGTTCCAGCCGTAAGGTTTTCTAGGATGTATGCTTTATTGGCAAAAACTTCCATTCCAGATGCTATAACAGGGCATCCTTGTAGACACATATTATAGTTTATCAAGTTAATGTAAGGTCCCCCCACGAAATCTGTGCAAGGTTGAGCTTGACAACTAGGATCAGTCTCTGGTTTAATAGTAATCGGAATGGTCATAGATGCCATGTCTGTACCTGCTGCATTTCCTATGGTTAAGTCTATTTTTACCATTCCAGAAGTTCCAGCTGTTATACAGAAATTAGGATTGGGGTTATTAGATGTCATGGTGTTGAGAACCAAGTCTCCTGAAGTTACAGTGAATGTCCACGACCATGTAACTGGGAAGTTTAGAGATTGATCTGATAACTCTATACACTGGTTTAAG
>CAZFJO010000477.1:0-2491 GCA_964518915.1 uncultured Saprospiraceae bacterium | reverse complement strand
GTACTAATCAGTTCTTGTAAGCAGAATAAAGTTGCGGAATCTCAAAGTAGTAATGATTATGTAACTAAAGCAAAGGAGATAGATAATACTCCGTTAAATCAGGCCACTACTGATGCTATATCTACTGATACAGACATTATAACAACAGAAGATTCAATAGTATTTCCGATTATCCAGAGGAATGTGGAAGGGCAAGATATTACTATAGACTTTAGTAAAGAAGTAAAAGTAAATCATGAGGGACACCGAATACTGTGGAGTAAGAAAGTTGAAGATATGGACTATCCTATGGAAATTAAGGAAATAATAAAAGGAGTGGTATTGTATCCAATAAAATACGAATTAACGTATGATAACGGTGTAGTACAGAGAAGCTATCGTCCAAGTGTCATAGAGTTTTTTGATAAAAAATATAATCTTATAAATTCTTATGATGTGGTGAAAAATAATCCATATCTGAGAGATGCTCCAGAAGGTGTTAAGATCACAGAATATTTTTATGATACTGCTGAAAATTATGTATACCTGACAGATGAGGTAAAGAGAAAACAAAAAAAAGTATCTGATCAATGGGTCTACGCTGGGACCGAAACTCAAGGATTGCTAACTGTAGTTTATTATACCAGACAAAGAGCTTCTACTGATGGGTATATATTAGAAACAGAATCAAAGCATATCGTTATAGATAATTCCTCAGATTCGGCACTTCCCAAAGCCTATTCCGCAAGCTAAATCTTTCTCCAGAGCGAATTGATTTCCCAAGCTAACGAAGGCTTTGTATCTTAATACTGAGCTCATTCAGAGACCGGTTTTTTGAGTGGTATCTCTGATTGTCATATGGCAGTCAAGTCCCAGTGTAATTCTGGTACGAGAAGTAAAAAGTCCCAAGGCGGAATCTTGGGACAGTTGATAAATTTCAATGGTGGCCCGCCTTTGGCGAGGACCCCGATCAGAATAATTTTCAATAATAAAGATACTTCTTGTCTGAGCCATTTTTATATCATATTAAAATTTAATCATGGGTCGCAAGAAGAAAACTACAATGCCCATCATCAATCCTAATTGCGCAGGAATAGATGTAGGCTCAAAATCACATTATGTTGCCATCGGTCAATCGATGAATGATGTTAGAGAGTTTGGCGTATATGCCGAAGATCTTACTGCAATGGCACGATGGCTCAAGGAAAAGAGCATTACTTCTGTTGCAATGGAATCAACGGGTATGTACTGGCAGAATCTATTCATTGAACTTGTCAACAATGACATTAAGGTCATTCTGACAGCAGGTAAATTTACAAAGAACATCAATCGTAAGAAAACTGATGTTATGGACTGTCAATGGATTCAAAAAATGCATGCTTTAGGCCTCTTGCCTTCTTCATTTCTTCCAGATGAGACTACAGAGAGGTTAAGAACACTTTGCCGTCATAGAGACAACATGGTGTCTCAGAAAGTAAATTGTACTCACAAGATGAGTAAGTTCCTTAAGTGGCTTAATTTCAGACTAGATGTTGTGGTACGAGATATCACAGGACTGACAGGCAGGACAATTATAGCTGATATCTGCGCAGGGAATCTAGATCCACAGTCATTAGCAAAACACCGCCATGGAAATTGCAAGAAGTCAGAAGAGGAAATTGCAAAGGCATTGGTTTCAAATGAAAAGCCAGAGTATCTATTTGGTCTTAAACAAGAATTTGCAAGATTCAATTTTGTACTCAAACTAATAGAAGAATGTGATACAGAGATAGTAACCCTTCTGACAGCTATAATAAAGTCTGATGATAATCCGATCGACGACCTACCATCTAAGAAGCCAGACAAAAGAATAAACAAGAATACAATCAAAGGAATTGACCTCAATATAACAGCCTACCAATTTTTCGGTGGCGTTGACTTATTGACAATTCCTGGTGTTAGTTTTTCGACTGTTCTGACATTCATGAGTGAAATCGGACGAGAAGGAATTAAGAAATTTGATACAGCAAAGCGATTTGCCTCGTGGCTCAGATTGGCGCCAAATAACAGAATAAGTGGAGGCAAAACTCTATCACGTCATATTCCCAAAGGTAGCAACAGACTCAAGATAGCTTTACGAAATGCAGCTAATGCAGTTGGTAATCTGAAAGAATCTGATCTAGGAAAATTCTTTAAGAAG
The DNA here is from genome assembly GCA_964518915.1 of uncultured Saprospiraceae bacterium. GTDB lineage: Bacteria > Bacteroidota > Bacteroidia > Chitinophagales > Saprospiraceae > JABDLO01. The sequence continues at coordinate 333 of CAZFJO010000477.1, read as the reverse complement.
ATAGCTTACAGAAAAGGTAGGCAAGCAGCGATAACAGCAACAGATAGAAAGATCGCAATAATATTATGGCATATGTTAACCAACAAAGAACCGTATAAGCCGAAGACACAATATATGTTCTTAGATGAAAAGAGAAGAGCCATAGCCCGACTCAGAAAGAAAATCACTAAATTCGGAATTAACCCTGACGAACTAGGCCTATTCACTAAGCCAGAATACAAACTTGCTTATGAGAAAAAAGTCAATAAAAACAACGACTTAGGTAAACGTTAGTCAGAATTAAAAGAAAACAGAAGAACATTAACATCATTTTTAAATTAATACAAATGAAGA
>CAZFJO010000476.1:0-2493 GCA_964518915.1 uncultured Saprospiraceae bacterium | reverse complement strand
CGTTATTAATTAAGAGTGCACCTCCCTCACCACAATGTATGTTTTTAGTAGCGTGAAAACTTAAAGCGCCTAAATCTCCTATTGTTCCTAAATGCTGTCTCTTGTAGTAAGAGTTAATACAATGTGCTGCATCTTCTACTACAGGAATACTATGTTTTGTAGAGATTCTCTTGATCCTATCCATATCACAAGGCACACCAGCATAATGCATAACTAAAATCGCTTTGGTGTTTTCTGTAATCGCTGCTTCTATTAAATCAGGGTTAATATTCATTGATCCAGGATCAATGTCAACAAAAACTATTTTAGCACCTCTTAAGGCAAATGCATTGGCCGCTGACACAAAATTAAATGAAGACATTATAACTTCGTCTCCTTCTGATATGTCTAGTAAAATAGCACACATTTCTAAAGCATGTGTACAACTAGTTGTCAATAAAACTTCAGAAGCCTTAGTGATTTCACGTAATTTTTCTTCTGATGCTTGATTGAAATACCCAGAAGATGAAAAAGACCCTTTAGCTATTGCTTCTTCAAGGTATTCTATTTCTTTTCCAGTCGTGTAGGGTATGTTAAATGGTATATCCATGATTCTTACCTCAAGTATAAGGTTAAAACCCCACTATTGCTTATTGAAAACGTATTATCTAAGAATGACCATCTTGCCAAAGCCTTCTTGGAAAAACTTATCAATTTCTATCTGATTGCTCCCTAGATCAAATTTCTCGTAATTCCCATTGTCTGCATCTTTAACGACCATACGATAAAGGTAGACTCCATTACCAAGCTTATCCCCATACTCATCTGTGCCATCCCAGGTAAACTCTGTTCTGTTAATACCTACTCTTATCGGACCCAATTCTTCCTGGGTTATCTCTCTGACAACTTTTCCTGATAATGTCATTATCTGAATCTTCATATTATCAGGCACAGAACCTGTCAAGGTAAATACGAATTGCGTAGATGTTGAAAATGGATTCGGGTAATTAAAAACATTAGAGACTGCATTTTCTTCAACAACCCTGAAGTTTATCGCATATTCTGTTTCTCCACTGAAATTATTAGATCCATCTCTTCCTTGAACAAATAAGGTATAATCTCCTCCTTTAAGGGATGGACGATATATCAATTGCGCTTCGTTATTGGCTGTGGAGCCAGGTGTAAATTCAAGTTCAGAACTTGTCAATGGAATTTCTAACAAGGCATTTATATCTCCTGTATCTAGTTTTAATTCAAACAAGGAAGGGTCGTCCAAAATAAAAAATTCATTCTCATCATTTAGCTTAATTAAGATTTCTGGAGTGGGAGAAACTATTTCCCCATCTGTAATATGTATACCGTCGAAAGTTACATCAAGAAGTGGATTTCGATTATCCCCTCTTACAAAGAAGTCTTTCAGCCCTAGGTTGTTAAACAAGTAACTTTCTGGTTGGTCTTCATCAGGATTAAGCAGAACAGAAAACTGATATTTACCACTATATTCACTCGTACCCCTTGTAAACGAAATTTCAATAGGGTTCGAATTTGAGACTTTATCTATCCTTTTAAAAAACGTTTCTGTTCTATTCTGCTCATCTGTAATTCCGTATTGTATCAATAAACTATCTCCTACATATTCAGATAAATTAACTACCTCTGTTTTAAATATTAGATCTTCTCCTTGATCAAGCGTATCTCCTATAAATGTGATTTTATCTGGTTGTCCATAGGTGAATTCTTGAAATGGATCATACGTTACTCTCCAAAAATTCATGTTTGCACTTGTTCTAAGTTCCTCATCTTTGGCTGACAATTCAAGTCTCAGATACGGATATTCTGATGCATCAATATCTTCCAGATTATACTCAAACTCTTTTATATTTTCAATTAGCAACTCTTCATTTCCATCAGCACTTATTCCATAAATACTGACTCCAGAAGTATCTTGATCTAAATTATCTATATTCCAAACAAAATTACTCCATTTTACTGCTGGACCTATTTTCGTTGAAAAGAACTTACCTTCACTCTCAAGAATAGGTATAAAGGAATTTACTTTTGCAATATCGAATATTGTTTCCCCTATGTCTTCAGCGATAACACCTTCTCCTTTTTTGTATACAACCACATAAGGTACATTTCCTAACTGAAGCAAGTTATCAGTTAATTGTGCTCCTTGAGATTTTAAAGATGAAGTAATAGACGTTTCGTCGTTAATCCAATCTGAAATTCCTAATTCAGCATCTGGGTCTCTTACAATTGTCCATAAGAAAACATACGCTCCATCTGGTATTTCATTGTTTAATAAATTTACTAAACTCGCTCTGGCTACTGGATCATTGGTATCATATCCGAAACTTCGAAACGAACCGAAATTACTAGTGTTAATACTTCCATAATCTCCTCCATTGTTGACCCATGCGCTTCCTGATACTCCATCTCCAATTACAACTGCTACCCCTTCTTTCATAAAATTCCATGGCCTTACAGATGTAGCGTTGTTTCCAAAATCAA
>CAZFJO010000475.1:0-2493 GCA_964518915.1 uncultured Saprospiraceae bacterium | reverse complement strand
CGTTATTAATTAAGAGTGCACCTCCCTCACCACAATGTATGTTTTTAGTAGCGTGGAAACTTAAAGCGCCTAAATCTCCTATTGTTCCTAGATGCTGCTTCTTATAGTAAGAGTCGATACAATGTGCTGCATCCTCTATTAAAGGTATATTATGTTTTAAAGAGATACTCTTAATTCTATCCATAGCACAAGGAACCCCTGCATAATGCATAACTAGAATCGCTTTCGTCTTTTCTGAAATCGCTGCTTCTATTAAATCAGGGTTAATATTCATTGAATCAGGATCAATGTCAACAAAAACTATTTTAGCACCTCTTAAGGCAAATGCATTGGCCGCTGACACAAAATTAAATGAAGACATTATAACTTCGTCTCCTTCTGATATGTCTAGTAAAATAGCACACATTTCTAAAGCATGTGTACAACTAGTTGTCAATAAAACTTCAGAAGCCTTAGTGATTTCACGTAATTTTTCTTCTGATGCTTGATTGAAATACCCAGAAGATGAAAAAGACCCTTTAGCTATTGCTTCTTCAAGGTATTCTATTTCTTTTCCAGTCGTGTAGGGTATGTTAAATGGTATATCCATGATTCTTACCTCAAGTATAAGGTTAAAACCCCACTATTGCTTATTGAAAACGTATTATCTAAGAATGACCATCTTGCCAAAGCCTTCTTGGAAAAACTTATCAATTTCTATCTGATTGCTCCCTAGATCAAATTTCTCGTAATTCCCATTGTCTGCATCTTTAACGACCATACGATAAAGGTAGACTCCATTACCAAGCTTATCCCCATACTCATCTGTGCCATCCCAGGTAAACTCTGTTCTGTTAATACCTACTCTTATCGGACCCAATTCTTCCTGGGTTATCTCTCTGACAACTTTTCCTGATAATGTCATTATCTGAATCTTCATATTATCAGGCACAGAACCTGTCAAGGTAAATACGAATTGCGTAGATGTTGAAAATGGATTCGGGTAATTAAAAACATTAGAGACTGCATTTTCTTCAACAACCCTGAAGTTTATCGCATATTCTGTTTCTCCACTGAAATTATTAGATCCATCTCTTCCTTGAACAAATAAGGTATAATCTCCTCCTTTAAGGGATGGACGATATATCAATTGCGCTTCGTTATTGGCTGTGGAGCCAGGTGTAAATTCAAGTTCAGAACTTGTCAATGGAATTTCTAACAAGGCATTTATGTCTCCAGTATCTAGTTTTAATTCAAACAAGGACGGGTCATCCAAAATAAAAAATTCATTCTCATCATTCAATTTAATTAAGATCTCTGGAGTAGGCGAAACAATTTCTCCATCTGTAATGTGTATGCCGTCGAAGGTTACATCAAGTAGTGGATTTCTGTTATCCCCTCTCACAAAGAAGTCTTTCAGTCCCAGGTTGTTAAACAAGTATCTTTCTGGTTGGTCTTCCTCAGGATTCAACTGAACTGAAAACTGATATTTACCACTATATTCACTCGTACCCCTTGTAAACGAAATTTCAATAGGGTTCGAATTTGAGACTTTATCTATCCTTTTAAAAAACGTTTCTGTTCTATTCTGCTCATCTGTAATTCCGTATTGTATCAATAAACTATCTCCTACATATTCAGATAAATTAACTACCTCTGTTTTAAATATTAGATCTTCTCCTTGATCAAGCGTATCTCCTATAAATGTGATTTTATCTGGTTGTCCATAGGTGAATTCTTGAAATGGATCATACGTTACTCTCCAAAAATTCATGTTTGCACTTGTTCTAAGTTCCTCATCTTTGGCTGACAATTCAAGTCTCAGATACGGATATTCTGATGCATCAATATCTTCCAGATTATACTCAAACTCTTTTATATTTTCAATTAGCAACTCTTCATTTCCATCAGCACTTATTCCATAAATACTGACTCCAGAAGTATCTTGTCCTATATTATCTATATTCCAAACAAAATTACTCCATTTTACTGCTGGCCCTATTTTCGTAGAAAAGAACTTACCTTCACTCTCAAGTATAGGAATAAAGGAATTTACTTTTGCAATATCGAATATTGTTTCTCCGATGTCTTCTGCAATAAGCCCTTCTCCTTTTCTGTATACAACCACATAAGGAACATTTCCTAGTTGAAGCAAGTTGTCGGTTAGTTCAGCTCCCTGATTATTCAACGCCGAAGTTATAGGTGATTCATCATTAATCCAATCTGAAACTCCCAATTCAGCATCTGGATCCCTAACTACTGTCCATAAGAAAACATAGCTTCCATCAGGAATCGTATTAGTTAAGAATTCTACAAGGCTGGCTCTTTGATTTGGATCATTGGTGTCAAATCCGAAAGTTCTATTAGATCCAGAATTAGAAGTATTAATACTTCCATAATCTCCTCCGGAATTTCTCCACCCAGACCCTGTAGTTGCATCACCAACAACTACAGCAATTCCTTCTTTCATAAAATTCCATGGCCTTACAGATGTAGCGTTGTTTCCAAAATCAA
>CAZFJO010000474.1:0-2499 GCA_964518915.1 uncultured Saprospiraceae bacterium | reverse complement strand
CCTTCTTTCATAAAATTCCATGGCCTTACAGATGTAGCGTTGTTTCCAAAATCAAATTGATAGCCAGGTGGGTTATCCGGATCATCTAATTTATTAGTTACAGTAATAAAAAAACCATTGGTATCAAACTGAAACACCCTATTCTCAGGCAAGATGATCCCATCACTATTATCTGATAAATACTGGAAGTAATGGCTCTGGTTCCATCCTTCACTGCTATTGGGTAGATAGATAAATGAACTAGAATTCCACACTCTTCCTAAAACTGGATTTTCTTCTTCTGCCGAAACCCTCCAATAATAAACGGTATTTCTGTCAAATGAAATGGACGGTTTCCATTCTATGAGTCCTCCTCCAGTGTTGATAACTGCTTCTTCTAAAGGTGCTTCGAACAATGAAGATGTATCAATCTGTATGATGTAGTTCTGTGGTGTGGTAAAAAGATTAGAATTAGAAGCAATGAGGGTTACGTCTTCTTGTGTATAAATTCCGAATTCCGCTGGTGATACCGGTTTAGCCGCATTGTCAAGTATATAGAAAAAGAACTGATCTCCTCCTGCAGCGTTGGCAATGGAGTTGTTGGCCTCTGCTGCTACAGATGGTAACTCTTCTACGTCATTCTCACTATCAACGGTTATTCTGATGCTATTCTCCCCGACACTAGCAGTGCCTTGATTCAATAAGGTGACTGAAACATTTTTCCTTGATTCAGGGGCCATTGTTTCGATATAGAAAGTATCTGATACCGTTCCATCTGGAAGGATATGCTCGACTGCTATAGTTATCATAGAATCTACTACACTTCCTAGGTTTACAATATCAAATGTTATATCGTAATTTGCATCTGAGGTGCTTATGATATCTGGGTCTGTCTTTATGGTTTCGAAATCAACTACATAATCAGGTCCAGCGTGGGCAATTAATTCTAAGGCTGGATCTCCATGTAAGGTAAACTGTTGTAGCAGGGTAACATAACCTATAGAAGTTCTATTGTCTAGCGATAAGAATGTATTTCTCATCGCCTTGCCTATTGAAGAACCATAAAAGTTATCTGTTAAAGATTCATAATAAGCGGCTCCCGCCACCCCTTGCGAGCTGATATAAGCCGTACCAGATGATGCAGCAAATGCTATTGATCCGACTTCAGGCTCCAGTACGAATGATTCACTTAATCCTTTCGTTTTACTAGGAACGAATATGTTTCCTGAATAACACCCGAGAGACACAATCATGGGCAGTCGTTCTGCATTCTTATACTTCGAAGGATCTTCAAGGCTAAAATCGAACGTTCCTACAGCACTGTGCCCAAAGAATGTGATTAAAGAAACGCCTCCGTCAATTAGGTTTATAATCGAGTTTGATGTTGCATTCTGAAGGGGGTCAGCACTGTTCTTTAAAAAAGTAGTAACGTCTGCTCCGAACTTTTCTTCAACAATAATACTCTCCATCCGACTTAAATGAGACCTTATGTTGTCTTGCTCTCCCGCATTTCCTCCACCACTTAAGTGGATCATCCGCTTGGTCCAGTACTTATCTTCTATTGTCTGTGGTAAATCTTTGTTTCTTTCTAGCGCTTGAACTTTATTAAGATATACCTCTACTTCTTCTGCCGAAGTTGCTGCAATTCTTCCTACAGGAGCATTGGCATAATTTCTTCCTTTTTGGGCAAATAGCAAGTTATCTGACCCTGGCGCGCCCCATGCCGGGACGAAATAATTAGCCGTAAGAACATCCTCTTGTTGTTCTTTCGTTCTATAATCTGGATATTCAATTCCTTTACCAATCACGAAAAAATACTCCAGTGATGGCCATGCCTTCTTGACATAGTTAGAGAAATTGTTGACAGAAATAAAATGATTGTCTATTCCATATCCGAAATGATCATAAATTTCTTCTGCACTTACAACAACAGGGTTAAATCCACCTCCAGCATCAGAAGCCCTATAATCGGCATAGGATTGTACCCAATTGTTTCCACTTCCATCATCGTATAGCTTTTCAGAAGAAATTATAACGAAGTCGTGGTCTACATTACCTAGGTTTCTAAATGTAATGGGCTCCATATTTCCTACGCTTCTGATTACCCCTTCAGCATCCGGATTGTACACCACCAAATCAAAATCGTTGTTTCGAGCTTCAATGTTGATGCGTACCTTACCGTTTTCTATATCTAATTCTCTTCTTGTATTGTTGCTGAGGTCAAGCATGTAAACCTTCTCTCCATGGTTGAAGTTCTCCAATTCCAAGTAACGTCTGAATCCTTCATTGGCAATTGGAAGTCTATACTCAGAAGCATTTTCTAAATCGAACGTTCTAGGATATCGCAACTCCACTTGTGATAATAAATTTCGATCACCCGTTCCATTGTTTCCTTGGATTATTATCTGATTGCTATTCTCAAGTTCATCAATTGGAACCTGAAATTCATCATTAATAACCTTATACATGTTGGCGAAATTATACGTTTCATATTCCTGTCCATTGAATGAAAGCGTAATT
>CAZFJO010000473.1:0-2504 GCA_964518915.1 uncultured Saprospiraceae bacterium | reverse complement strand
GATGTATGTAAAGTGCCAGGGTTTCTTAGGGGGATGGCTAGATTAGGAGACCATCTTTTCATTGCCACATCTAAGTTGAGAAAGAATAGTTCAACATTTAAACATCTTGATATTGCAGAGAAGGCAGATCAAGCTTCTATTTATATTGTTCACTTGCCATCTGGTTCTATTATGGGTAAGCTCACCTATGCTATAAGTGTTGATGAGATTTATGATATTCAATTACTTCCTAATACGCGTAGACCTAATATTATCAATACTTATAAAGACGTCCATCATAAGGCGGTCCACACGCCTCAAGGTTCTTTCTGGGCTGCAGAAAAGAAAAAGGATAATGCACCACCAGATAAACCCAAAAGTTGAAACATTTCGAAAAATAAAAAAGCCTCTTAACCATGATACTGTTTAAGAGGCTTTTCTAATTGGTTTTTAAAATTTATTACAGTTTAACTAATTTTTCAATTAGCATTCTTTCTCCTTTCTGGTTCTTCATTTCTAAGATATAGATTCCAGAATTGACATCAAGATTTATAGATTCTATTCCATCTGTCCCATTGATTAAATAGGTGGAGACTAATTCTCCATTGATAGTATAAACATTGATCCTAGTAGGTTCTTTAGGAACCACAATATTCAATTTGTCAGACATTGGGTTCGGGAAAGCCATGTAACCGTGTTCCAATTCAATTTTAGCTTGAACAATGTCACTTAGACTAAACTGTCCATCGTTGTCATATTGTTTTAGTTGATAATAGTAATCCACACCTTTTCTTACTGTACCATCTGTAAAACTGTACTTGGCACCAATTCCATTGCCTTTGCCAGTAACGAATCCAACTTCTACAAAATTTTGACCATCCTCTGATCTCAATATTTCGAAGCCATCATTATTGGTTTCAGATGCAGTCTCCCAGAATAAGTCTATATACGAAGCTCCAGCAATGGCTGACAACCTTGATAATTCAACTGGTACAGTGCCTGATAAGTTACCCGTAAGCTCGAGACTTCCTTGTCCTTCGGTCGCAATTACTAGAACATAGGTTGATCCATCCATTGGGAGTGATTCAGTCAGTTCAAGCCCGTTTACCATAGCCGTAGGGTTTCTATTCGTTCCTCCAGCAGAACCTTCACAAGCAATGAGACTGCCTACTGTTACTGTAGGGCAGCTTATGGTAGATGGTCCGTATAAGGCTATCTGTGCTTCAGCAATATCAGGGTCGGTGGATGAAACAGAGAATGTCATATTCTGATTGCCTCCTCCAATCGGTACGGTAAAGGCATAGAAGGTCTGTGTGGTATAAAGATCGTTTTCTGTACAAGTTTCTCGAGTAGTAATGCCATTTCTTGCGTTGCCCATACTTCCTACATTTCCTTCATTATTACATTCGTTTTCAAATGTGAATGAAAAATCAGCACCTGCATTAACCGGTGCCTGACAACCTTGCCCGTCAAATAATCCACCACTCATAGGTCCTGAATTATCTAGTGGCATGCAGCAACTTATAGTTGCTTCCCATCCTGCTTTACCAGGACTCGCAGCACTAGCAATGAATTCAAAAGTTAGGCACGAACCTGCACTGCTGCCTGTGAATATTCCATTATTGGTCTGAGTAGATAAATCAGTACCACACATAGTTGCAAGTAAAGTACTTCCTGTTGTGCTACCATCATAAACTTTTAGTTCATCCACACAATCCCCTGTTCTTCTTCTGGTATGAATATCTATGCTGCTAAACTCTACGGATACAATTTCGCTAGGACTATCTGGACATATAGTATATAAATCGGTAGTACCTACAGCGTAGTTATTATTAGGACCTCTATTGTCGTAAAAATCAGTATCGCAGATAGGACCGCATGCTCCGGCAATGCAAGTGAAAGTCAAGACTCCATTGTCGGTAGCGTTTTCTGGTCCGCCACAATCGTTCTTATCTGAAACTACAATGAGGTAGTTTCCGTCTGAAGGTACGGTAAAGGTAATGGTACAACCCCCTTCATGAGCAATCGTGGTTCCAGCCGAGCCTGTAGAGAAATCAACGACCGTTATTACTGCTTCCCAAGTAGCGGGAGAATACCCAGAACAGAATTCGAAGGTATAGTCTACTCCAGCCGAAAGATTTTCTAGGATGTATGCTTCATTAGCAAAAACTTCGAATCCAGGTGCGATAACAGGACATCCTTGTAGACACATGTTGTAGTTGATCAAGTCAATGTAGGGTCCTGCTGCAAAATCTGTGCAAGGAAGTGCCAGACAAGAAGGATCCGTATCTGCTTTTATTGTAATAGGAATGGTCATAGTTGTCATGTCTGTTCCTGCAGCATTACCGATGGTTAAATCAATTTTTACCATTCCAGAAGTTCCTGCTGTTATGCAGAAGTTAGGATTAGGATTATTAGATGTCATGGTGTTAAGAACCAAGTCTCCCGAAGTCACAGTGAATGTCCACGCCCATGTAACTGGGAAGTTTAGAGATTGATCTGATAACTCTATACACTGGTTTAAG
>CAZFJO010000472.1:0-2509 GCA_964518915.1 uncultured Saprospiraceae bacterium | reverse complement strand
GAGAAATTCTGGAGGATCACATCTCCCTTTCCTGGAATGAGGAAAATAATGTCCACAAGGTCATCTTATACCGGGCTATAGGAAGTGGCAGACCCACAATGCTTAAGCGTCTATCTCACGAAGAAGTCCAGTACATCGATACGACTGGTGTGGAAGGAAAACAATACACCTACTATTTAAAATTCATAGACCTCCAAGGAAGAGGATCGCGATTCTCTGAACCTGTAACCCTAACCTTGAAATCATGAAACCAATCCATCTATTTATAGGAATCATCATTCTTTCTATCCATATTTTTTCTTGTCAGAAAGAACCGCTTGACCCTAACGACTTCAATGAAGATATAATCAAGGAGTCTTATGTAGACACCAGGGAAGGAACACGGATTATTGAAGCTGCAGACCTATCTGAAATAGAAGAAGTGCGAGAAAATGGTATATCCATAAGCGAGGGCCTAGGGAATAAATTAAATCTAAAAGAAGGAGACATCCTTGTTAACAATATGACGGTTTCAGAATCAGTAACGGCATTCATACGAAAAGTAATTTCGATCAGAAAAATGGGCACTAGAGTTTTAATTCAAACGGAAGAGGCGAAACTTACAGATGCATATTCTGCATACTATATTGATACCAGAAACAAGCAGACAGAAATCAGAGGTAGGTCTGATTTTTTCACAGAAAGTCTTTCAATTAAACAGAAATTCACAGACATTTTCGGGATAAGCTTCAAAGGATTTCTAGAACCTGATTTAGATTTCAGCTACGAGTTCGATACGATACGATCTTACTTTACTGCAGAATATGACGAAGTAAATGAAGTACTTCCAAAGATGAGGCTAGAAGTAAAAGACTTTTCAAGTACGGTATCAGGAAGTTTTGTTGCTCGGGGAAAAGTAGAGACTTTCTTAGAGGGTAAAAGTCCGAGCCTCCCTGTTTTTATGATTCCAGAAACTCCCTTAGCCATATATGCTGAAGTAAAAATAAAAGCCTCCATGTCATTAACTGGAGAGATTCGTACACCAGAGTACTCTGAAACCTATGGACCATATGACTTTGTTTTTGATTTCGATCCAGCTAGAGAAGAAGCCGTTATTACCAGTCAATCTATCGCAGAAAATCCCGCAAACGATCAAAGCGAATGGACAGCAACTGGAAAAGGGAGTTGCAATGTCAAGGTGGGGCTTAACCTCTTCGTTTCTGTAGTCGGTCTACAAGATAACCTAGCTGCAGGAATATTTATGTATGGATATGGAGCTGGAACCACAACTCAGAAAGGAACCTTCTCTGATCCTAGACCTCGATTAGACTTAGCGGCTGAATTCGGAATAGGTGTTAAGTTTAATGCGAAGTTTGATTTTTTTAAGGATTTTGAGATTCCAACTCCATTTGGTTGGTTTCCAGTCGGTGTAGAAGTTGAATCTCCGAGTTTCGATTACCCTCTTTACTTATATTCAATAACGGATTTAGAAACGTGTACTCCATATGTATCGGCACAAGTTTCCTCAGGTGCTGGAAGTATATCTTTTTCTATAAATACCAATGATCCAGAAAAGAAATCCTTCACCCTTTTCGTCAATGGAGAAGAAGATACAGGTGGGAGCTTTTCCTATAACACCTTATACCAAGTTCCTTTCTCCGACCTAGACTTATTGATCAATGAGATTGAGATCATCGACAATGATGATCCAGGATGTATCCTTACTGAAAACATTATCAACCCCAATCTAGTAGGCACCTGTTCTTCTACGTTCACTGACCCACGGGATGGAAATGAATATTGTACGGTTGATATCGGCGGTAAAACTTGGATGGCAGAAAATCTACGTTATACAGATAACGGTACCCTAGGTGTATGGTATAATAATATGGAAAGTCCAGAAAATATTATCTATGGCAGATTGTACTTGTGGGATGAAATCATGGCAGGTGAAGCGCCCAATATTTATGATACCTCTAAAAATGAAAACAATATAAAACAAGGCATCTGTCCCAATGGATGGCATATACCTTCTGCTATAGAACTTGACGAACTTGTAGATGCAGTAGGTGGAAGAGGAATAGCTGGAAGAGAATTAAAGTATCCGTCAGACATTTTATGGCCAGGAGCTCAAGTACCTGCAACTTCTAGCTTTAATGCTGCCCCAAGTGGAAATTACTATATCTGGTTAAAAACCAACAGCGGTGCTCAGACATCATTCGGAGATCGAGGAAAATCTAGTACATTTTGGTCGAGTACAGAAAGAGAAATCGGAAGTAAAAACACAAAATCAATTATGGTCTTAACAATAGACGAAGGCAATGATGTAGAGGTAGCAACCGATCTGCGATCCATAGATTTTATCGGTTACTCTTGTCGTTGTGTGCAGGATTAAAATCAAGTACATTAATTGTTTTCACGACATCTGATGCATTGTTCTTATGATCCAATTTTACAATTGTAATTACTTACACTTATTAAATGTATAATTTGCTAAATTGAGAGTTGTTAACCACAACTATCCAGAAAA
>CAZFJO010000471.1:0-2528 GCA_964518915.1 uncultured Saprospiraceae bacterium | reverse complement strand
ACAAAAAAAAGTAATGTGTAGTATTTATTATAAATATTTTTAATATATAATCTAAAATACACAGAATCATAACAATATATATATTAAAATATTATAATATATAGAGAATGTGAATGATAATTAATTATATGCGTATATAATTAATTATCAATAAGATAGCTGAAAAGTGGTTTAAGATTCTTTTTCTAGAATCTCTGTCTGTTCTCCGAAGTACTGAATAAACCGTTGCATATCATTGGCAAGTTGGGCATTTTTAGTAGCCTTAAAGTAGCTGTCAGCTAATCCCCGCATGGTATGAAATATGAATCTATCCATCTCGGTAACCTGCATATCTTGCGTCCAGAGATCTATTTTAAAGGTGTCCTTGTATTCCTTATCAAAAAAAGCAACCGCCATAGCTTTAGCTTCATGTCCATTACTCCCCTCTTTATCATCTGAGCTTGCCCAGTGTATGGATTGTGGGTGCTTTTCTTCATTTAAGTTGACCTCTATGGTAATCGTAGATTTATTCATTCTGTGTACAGTCTTTACAATTATTAGAACAAATATATTGCTTTATCTCGGATCACTTCCTCACTTAAGAATAAAGAACTAAATTATACCACATCTTTTTGTATGTTCATTGTGAGGCATCGTGTACAATTCTATTTATAATCTAAGTACTTTAACGCGGTCACACGACCTTCAAAGTTGTCGATACTTTCAATCACTTATTAACGGAAATGCACAAGATAGAACTGTATTGAATAACATCATAAAGCCAAGAAAAATGCTCCTCCCTTAAAAGGGTTAAGTAATCCTGAGAATCAAAAATTACGCGACAATCACATGAATCTTATGTATTATTAAATGCTTGATTTTCACTTAATTCTACAATAACTACGTCTTATACATGGGTTTACATACCTTTAGGTAAGAAGAAAAACTCACATGCTAGTTGCTATACTTTTTTACGCCTTATTTTTGATAGGCGATTACCAAGGTGATGACCCTAATCGTGGATTGTATGACGATGCCACAGGATATCTGAACAGAGAATTGCCAGACTCCGCATTATTATTTATCAATCAAGTTGATGAGAAATTACTAGCCTCCAGTAATGATCCTAAGTCACTTGCTGAATTTCAGGTATTAAAAGGAAGGTACTATGCATTAAAGTATAGTATGGACACTGCACTGGTTTTCTTAAATAAAGGTATCCAGGCACTCGGAGAAGAAGAACATGAAAGAATCCTTCTAGCAGATGCTTATGCAAGTAAATGGAGATGTTTCGAATATAAAAACCAACTGGATTCCTCTCTTTATTACAGCTTGCAAGCAGCCCAGATTATAGAAACAATCGAAAACCACGACCCAGAGAGATTAGGAAAGTGTTATTACGGCGCCGGCGTATCCAGTATCTTCATAGGAGATCTAGACCAAGGCCTATACTATCAAGAAAAGGCCTTACAACAGTTTGAAAAAGAACCAGAAAAAAACCTTGCCCAGATCATTAAGACGAAGGGTGCTATTTCATACAACTACTTAACCAATGGTGATCTAGAAAAGGCCATTGACTTATGCCAAGAGATCTTTTCTATTCTTGACAAAAATCCAGCTCTTGAACCTAATAAAATCATTCCTTCTATTACCTATGCAATCGCTCTTCGGCAAAGTAAAGATTACGATCAGTCACTAATCTACTTGCAGCAAGCGGAAGACTTGATTAAAAAATATCTAGGCGATACGCATCTAGGACTTTCTGATGTAAACAACATACGAGGGAATGTATATAAAGAAAAAGGTGCATTAAAATTGAGTATAGAAGCATTCCAGAAATCACTCAACAATACTTCATCGCAACTAGGAGATAAACACTATCTTACTTCCCAGATACTAGGTTCCCTCGGTTCTGTGTACAGCTCTCAAGGAAACACAGAGCTAGGCATAGATTTCTTAAAAAGAAGTTTATCCTCTATGGAGTACGATAAGGACGATTCTTTCTATTACTTAAAGAAAAGAAACTATACGGCAGTACTCAGTGCGCTTAACAACTTGAGTGAAGGCTTTATCAAGGACCACACCCTTAATGGCAATGAAACAGCCCTAGATAGTGCACAGTACTATATAGATCTCGCACTTGAGGGATTAGAAGAGGTTAAGACACAATTTCTTGCTTCTAACTCTAAGGAATTCCTGGTTAAAGAACTTCACTTGATTTATGAGAACGCACTCAAGGTCTTAAACTTAAAGGAGGCTTCTGATAGTAATATTGAAAAGAAAGTTTCGATTGTAAACCTTATTGAAGGGAGTAAAATGCAGACCTTACTAGAAAGGGTGAGAGAGAAAAAGTTGCTTGATGACGACAACATCTCTAGTGAACTTATAACTCAGCGCGATAACCAACAGAGTAAAATTTCTCAGTTACTGGACAGTATGGATGTTGCTTCAGGAGACAATCTTGCTGCAATGAAAGAAGAATATCTTTCAAGAAAGAGTGAAGCAATTACTACCCTCAATAAAATCAAGGAAGGATATCCTAAAGAGTA
>CAZFJO010000470.1:0-2536 GCA_964518915.1 uncultured Saprospiraceae bacterium | reverse complement strand
CCCATGATAAGTAAGATGTTGTCGTCGTTGTAACTGGGAAGAAAAAGTCCGCTAAATAGTGCACTATAATCTATGTCTAACATAAATACTGTGATTAAAAAGCATAGAGACATCAGAATAACAAGCGTAATCAATACTTTTTCTATGATCTTGTAATTCCCTATCCATAACAAGCCACCAGCAATAAGACCTATGATAATCACAATAATCGAAGTATGGACGTCAGAAAGCATCGTTTCTATACCTAGATACGCTCCGAGTATGTTTCCGGATTCATAAGCTGCATTTCCTATAAATATGGCTCCTATAACGAGTCCGAAAGCAACTACCTTAACAATAGGATTATGGATGTGGTTGCGGATGTTTTCTGCTAAACCTTGCTTGGTGACTACTCCTATCCTTGCTGCCATTTCTTGTAGTATAATGGTAGCTATGGTTGAGAATAACAAGGCCCACAATAAAGTTAACCCATGCTTAGCCCCTGCGCGTGTGCACAGCGTAATGGTTCCAGGTCCTATGAAAGCAGCAGCTATCAGCGCAGCTGGGCCTATATTTTTTAATCTTTCTAGCAACTTCATATACCTTAGAGGTGTTGTTAATTACACGATTAATATGGTTTACAAGATTCAATTCTTGTGAAAAGGATTGAAAATAGTGTTTTCTTACGACAAATTGACTTGTACATCATCTTGTATCATGTTGTATAAACCGTTAATTTTAGTATTTTGAAATTGTATCAGCAAGTACATATGATTAGAGTATTATCCATTCTTATTGTTTCTATACTGGCCTTGGTTTCTACACCGGCTTCTGCTCAGAATGTAGATACTCGATTCGGGAAAAACCGAGTACAGTATCACGATGATTTTAAGAAGTGGGATAAGTACGAGACGGAGAACTTTATCATCTTCTGGTACGGTAAAGCTAAAAATGTAGCCAAGGCTGTTGTTCCTATGGCTGAATTGTTCCATGATGAAGTTCAAGCTGTAGTTGAACATAGAATGAACGATAAGATTCAGATTCTTATATATACCGACCTTTCTGATCTTAACCAGTCTAACATAGGAAATGACGATACCTGGACTAGTAAATCAGGGGAGACAAAGATTGTGGGCAGTAAGATGTTCGTTTATTTTAATGGCAATCACCAAGATTTAAGAGATCAATTGAAAGAAGGCATTGCATCGGTTTATCTTGCTTCTATGTTATTCGGAGCGAGTTTTCAGGAATTCGTTCAGAATGCTGTCTTGCTTAACTTGCCGGAGTGGTTTAAAGATGGAATTGTATCTTATAGTTCAAGTGCATGGAATACATATATCGAAGATGAGTTACGAGATGTTCTTGAGAATAATGAAAAATATTACGATTTCAATAAATTATCAGAAGACCACCCTAGGGTGGCAGGACATTCTATGTGGTACTTCATAAGCCAGTATTATAGTCCTACCGCAATTCCTAATCTTCTTTATTTAACTAAGATTTCAAGGGACCTAGACGAGTCCTTCGTTTATGTATTATCAGAAAATAAAAAAACAGTATTCAGTGAGTGGTCTGGTTTTTATAAGGAGTACTACCAAGCTGAAAAAGGCAGATATGTTTCCCCTTCAGAGGAAGCAGAAGTTGATCTTAAAAATAAAGACTACGTTCCTATCAGCCAGATGCGTTTCAGTCCGGATGGAAAATCCCTGGCTTATGTATATAATAATATCGGACAATATCGAATTCAGATAAGGGATCTTGAAACAGGGAAAGAGAAAACTATTTTTAAGTATGGGTATAAAAATTCAGTCCAAGAAACAGATTACAATTATCCTCTGATTACTTGGCATCCTGATAACAAGACACTATCATTTGCCTACGAGCATAGAGATGCCATTAAGATTAGAAAGCTAGATGTGGAGACTGGAAATCATGCGGAACAATTGGTCCCAGAGGAATTCCAACGCATATATTCCATGGATTACCTTGATTCGATTCATTATATTTTTTCAGCGAATACGGACGGTTATGCAGATTTATATAAGTACGATTCAGATTTCAGAACGCAAGAAAGAATCACCAATGATTTTTACGATGATCTAGACGCTACAGTAACCACGATAGATGGTAAAAAAGGAATCCTGTTTTCATCTAATCGACAGAGTGATCTGATTGTAGATATGGATCTTGATACGATCTTACCGTTAGAAAATTTCGATCTGTTCTTTTACGATTTACAAGAAGGGAATAAATCAATAGATAGAATAACAGATACAGAAAGCCACAGTGAGAGATATCCATTTATTACTGGAAAAGAAGGTTACATTACATATCTGTCTCATAAAAGCGGGATTAAGAATACTTATGTTCTTGACTTGATAACAGGCAGGTCATACTCCGTGAGCAACCTTGATAGAAACATTATAAGACACCATAGTTCTGCGGTCGACAACAAGTATATATACACCTTATATAGAGATGGTGCATATAAAATATTTTTAGAAGAAAAAGCCTGGAGTAATGCTGTTCCTGCAAGTTCTACTGCGCTCCAGCGATC
>CAZFJO010000469.1:0-2567 GCA_964518915.1 uncultured Saprospiraceae bacterium | reverse complement strand
ATCATACACTAAAGGACAACTATTCCTAAAGCAGATTAGGTCTGTAATAGGGGATGAAGCATTCGATAGAGCCATGTTACAGTATTTCGATACTTGGAAATTCAAGCACCCTAACCCTAATGATATTATACGTATCATGGAGAAGGAAAGTGATCTAGAACTGGACTGGTTTAAAGAACACTGGATATTCACAACCAATCAGATAGATTATGCGGTTGATACGATGTATGCTGAAGGATCGCAGACAGTTATCGAATTGTCTAAGCCTGGAAGAATGCCTATGCCGCTAGATGTAACAGTTACAACAAGCAATGGAGACAAGGTGGTCTACAACATTCCTTTGAGAATTATGCGTGGAGATAAATCTGCCCATAGTACTACGCCTGTTAAGGTAATGGAAGATTGGCCATGGGTGGAAAACAATTACACCTTGCGGATAAACATCCCGGCTTCTACGATAACAAGCGTAACCATCGATGAGGAAGTGTCTGTAGTAGATGTAGATAGAAGTAACAATGTATTTCCTCGGCAACCTGACGAATAGAAAGACGGTTTTTTATGCCTTTTATTCTAATCCTTTTAGATTAGTCGATGGCATTCTCATACTTTAGGAATGCCAGCATAATCTATAGACAAGGTAGTTGTTTATATTGCCTATAGGGTTTCTGTGAGGGATTTAATGACGTGGAGGACCCTGCACATCCATAAGCCTTTCGGCAAATAGAGGGATGATTTCAGGATAGATCGCTATCGTCAGAATAATGCCCGCAATCGCTCCAGTAAAGTGCGCACTGTGACCTATGTTGTCTTTCGCATTATTGATGGCCCATGAGGAATATGCTAAGTACAGTACAGCGAACACGATCGCTGGAATAGGAATGACGAAAAACAATTCTAGCCATGACCATGGAGCAAATAAAACATAGGCAAATAAGATGGCAGAAACAGCGCCACTGGCGCCTATAGCAGAATAGTAAGGGTTGTCCTTATGTTTCATCTGGCTAGGAATACTTGATATTACAACAGAACCTATATACATAATCAGGTAAGCCGATCTTCCCATCATTTCACCATGTATACTAATGAAAACATTTTCAATCAACTCACCGAAGTTATACAATACATACATATTGAAGAGAAGGTGTACGAAATCCCCATGCACAAATCCAGAGGTAAGCAATCGGTACCATTCTTTGTTTTTATGACTAGAGTAGGGATGGTGTTTTAACTTAGAAAATAAATCTCTGTTGTTAAATGCTTGGTAAGAAATAAGGCTGGTTATGATAACCAAGATTAGTGTTATGGACATATGGATTGCATATTAGATGTTGTGGTATTTTTCATTCCTTATTATTGTAAAGGCTCGATATAGCTGCTCGACCAGTATAAGTCTGACCATCTGGTGAGAATAAGTCATTGATGATAGAGATAAGGTAAAATCAGCCCTGTCTTTTAGGGATTCATGCGCACCATACGCTCCAGC
Source organism: uncultured Saprospiraceae bacterium (assembly GCA_964518915.1). GTDB lineage: Bacteria > Bacteroidota > Bacteroidia > Chitinophagales > Saprospiraceae > JABDLO01. The sequence continues at coordinate 1,084 of CAZFJO010000469.1, read as the reverse complement.
TATTAGGAAGACCATTCTTTTTCTCCCGTTCATCATCCATTTCTCTATCTTTTTAGAAAACTGGATGGAAGAAAACGTTCTTCCTTTTTCATCGCAGAGAATTAGAAAATCTTGACTGGATAATTTATTGAGTACAACTTCAGATTCCAGTCGTCGGAGATCTATGGGTGACTTGGTGTTTCTAACATCTTTAAGGGTTACTTCCTTGTAATTGATGTAGTGTGGGATTTTTTTACTGTATTTTTCGATGCCTTGAACCAGATACTTTTCATCTGTTTTCCCTATCCACCATACTTCAAGATTCATATTGCGTCTGATTAAAGATTTGAAAATATAAAATTTTATCACACCATAGGCAAGGACCTTCATTAAATAGAGGACTGAAGAGATCATTCAATAAAGTAGACTAATGATGAACTTCTATGTTTTAGTACGGATGGATACCCTCTGTTTCTTAAAATAACTTGAAGGACAGTTGTTCAAGTATCAGGAGTAACACCTTTTATACATCGGACAATTGGCAATGAAATCTCTTGCATTTTGGAATTGTAACTCTTGGATTTTATGAAATATTGATATGATATTATAGCTTTAAGCTGGTTTATAGGCAATTTCAGTTTTACTTAGTGAATTTCAAGTGCCTAAAAGCCTGCGTTGTTTTTTAATTAATACCTATATATGGGCAATGTTCTAGCTGAAGAGGAAGGGAATATTAATATTCACATGTCTCACTTAAATAAGACTGTTCCTTTTATTCAATCTATAGACTGTGTAATCTTTGGGTATGATGAAGAATCGCTTAGAGTCTTATTGCTGGAATGTCAGATGCCTCCCTTCCGAGGCTTGCCTTCTCTAGTGGGGGACCTTGTCGAGATTGATGAAAACTTCCAGCAATCCGCAGACAGAATTCTCAAAGAAAGAACAGGATTAAGTGATCTATACATGGAGCAAGTAGCAACTTTCTCTGAAGTGAATAGACATCCTCTCGGAAGGATAGTAAGTACGGCCTATTATAGTTTGGTGAAAATTGATGAGATGAATGTCGACCCTTCAATCAATGGTGCATTCTGGCTCAATGTAAATG
>CAZFJO010000468.1:0-2567 GCA_964518915.1 uncultured Saprospiraceae bacterium | reverse complement strand
TTACTTGGTTCAATTCAGGGTTTCCTTTAAGAGACCTTTAAGTGTTTTCCATGATGTTTTCAGTTTTTCGCATAAAAAAAGGCGAACAACATAGTTGTTCGCCTCTTCTAAAATTTAAGTTTTATCCTAATATAGGTAATCTAAGGCATTCTGATCATCATTGTTAAATGGTCTATCAGATCCATCCGAGCAAGACAACATCCATGATGCACCATTTAAAGTAGCACCAGTAGGAGTACCTGGAATATGGTTAGCACCTACACCGCCATCTCCTTCATTAGAAGTTGCCCCTCCGCAAGAGATACTTCTATCGAAGTAATCTGTATGTCTAAAACCTATACAGTGACCCATTTCGTGAGCAATAATAGTTGCTATTCCATCTGTACTAAGTCCAAAAGAAGACTCAAGAATACCACTCATCTTAATTTCATCGTAAGGATCACCTCCAGCAGTTGGGAAACCTGCTGAACCGAGAACGCCTCTTCTTTCATCTCTTTTGCTAAGTCGCTTCATTTCGATATCAGCAGCTCTTCTGTTAGTGATTCTCTGAAAAGAGATTTCAAGGTTCTGGGAATTGAATCTACTGATCGCCTCATCAAGTCCTGCAATCATAGCTGGACTATATCCTCTTCTTCCCTCGTCAGCATACATCGTAATGACCCTATTGCCATTAGTTGTTACTAGATTGTTGGTTGAATATTGTTCATGATTAGGCACATGGTTATGAGGACCATGGTATTCTAAGAAATCATATGTGATCACTATATCTCTTTCAATAAGGTATCCTTCATCAATTTTTTCTATCCCATCTGGATTGAATCCCATTTCTTCCAATTGGTGGATGACATCATTAGGAATTAATACATTAGAATTGATTTCATCATTACATGAAGTAAAAAGAAAGCCGAATGCTGCAAAAGCAAACAGGCTTTTAATTAGATTTGACATTTAGTAATTTTTAAAAGTTAAACAATTGACCCCAAAAATATCATTTTTATTTTTTAGTCGTCTACAAATTTAAAATTTTAAGAATTATAGGTTTGGTAGATGACAATATGGCCTACATTAATAATGACGATCAATAATTCTTTAGTCACATATGAGGGATATAATTTTTAAGAAAATAGCTGGAGTTCTAGTATTAAGCTTTATATGGGTGGTTTTTATAACTGGCCAAGTTATGGAAGTGTCTCAACTTCAAGATTTTAACATTCTAGATACAAGGATTTCTAATATTGATAATCCTTCCATCCGTGTAAAATTTTCTGATGGCCCTACATATCTGGCATTTATAGAAAGATTTCACGATTTAGTGACGGGGAGATATGAAAGACTACTTATGGTCAGTGTCAAGTTAAGCGAGGAAGTTGAAGCTTTTTTAATAGAATGGAAGCCTAACATTCAAGCATTAGACTTAAAACCTACAAAGCTGCGGAAGGAAAGTTTTTTAGGATCTGCTAATTTTCAAGTAAATCAGATATCTAGAATGAGAAACGAATATTCCCACTTAGAGGGTGATGGGGGATACATTTATCTTAAAGAACGAAACCCCATAGAAGGAGACATAGATTTAATAGATAAAGTAATCTTAGGCCCTAATAGCGATGATGGTGCAGACAACCATGCCAGTGATATGGCTACAATAATGATGGGCAATGGAAATACAGGCTTGAATTCTAGGGGACTTGCTCCGCTAGCCTTGTTGCCGACTACTACTTTTCTTAATCTATTTCCTGATGTAGATGAGCCTATAGCGGGCTATCCATTGGAGATTCAGAATAATTCTTATGGAGTAGATATCGAAAATTACTACGGACTTGAAGCAATGGCTTATGATGATGCTGCTTTTATAAGACCAGCATTTTTCCCTGTTTTTTCTTCAGGAAATCAAGGTGTGTCATCTGCCTCTCAAGGTATATATGCAGGTATAGAGAATACTTCTAATCTTACTGGAAATTTTAAGCAAGCTAAGAATGTTTTAGTAGTTGGAGCTGTAGACAGAACCAAGCAAGTACTTCCATTGAGTTCTAAGGGCCCATCTTATGATGGGAGAGTGAAACCAGATCTTGTAGCTTTCGGAGAAGAAGGATCAAGTAATGCAGCTGCTCTTGTATCAGGACTATCTCTTCTCTTACATGAAAATATAATAGAAAGAGGGAACACAGCAACTAATCCTTTACTGAAAAGTATACTGTTGACAAGTGCAGAAGATCTAGGAGATATGGGACCTGATCATCTTTATGGTTATGGTAATGCTTCTGCTTTTCATGCTATGGAAATTGCAGAGAAGGGACAGTATATTTCAGGAAGTATAAATCCCGGGTTCAAAGAGGAACTTGAAATCACAATCCCAGAAAATGGACAAGACCTTAAAATAACATTGTGTTGGTTGGATACTCCTTCAGAGGCGAACGCCGATGTTCTCTTAAATCAAGATCTAGACCTTACTTTAACTGATGGGTCTGATGTTTTTTTACCTCAAGTAGTTACATTCTTAAGGGAGAATGGCGAACTTGTAAGAAACATACATGAAGGTATAGATACGCATAATACAGTCGAACAGATAT
>CAZFJO010000467.1:0-2599 GCA_964518915.1 uncultured Saprospiraceae bacterium | reverse complement strand
GATATGAATTGGGTGGATGTATTATTATGGGTTTCGATTTTCAGTGGAGGACTGCTGGTTATACTGATGTTGTTGTCGTTTATCGGTGGTCTAGACTTAGATGGAGATGTGGATCTCGGAGATGGAGGCGATACGGGCGGAATCGGATGGCTAAAGGGTACACTTACCTTTATCTCTATAGGATCCTGGATTATGAAAATTTTCATAGCATCTGGCAGATCTATATTTCTAGCTATAGGTGTCGGTGTTGCCTCCGGTATTCTGGCGGTAACAATACTTTCTTTATTTTTTCGCTGGTTGCTCAAGCATCAGGAAAATACGAATTGGAATCCAGATATGGCCATCGGAAAATCTGGAAAAGTTTATCTTAAGATTCCCGCGCAAGGATCGGGACTGGTACATGTATTGATCAATGGGGCTAAAAGGGAATTGAAAGCCACTTCCTTGAAGAAAGAAGAAATTCCTACGGGTACGGAAGTATACGTAGACGACTATACAGATGATGGAGCACTTGTTTCTATCATCAAGTAATTATTATTTTTAATCTATTAAGCAATAAAAAAACAATCTTATGGAGTACTTAGCTTTTGCTGGCTTTGGTGTGTTTCTATTACTCGCCGTGTTGATATTTTTTATAAGCAGATACAGGAGGTGTCCGAGTGACAAGATTCTTGTAGTCTATGGTAGAACAGGTGGTGGGCAATCTGCACAATGCTACGCAGGTGGAGCTACCTTCGTATGGCCGGTGATTCAGGACTACAAATACCTGGACTTGACACCACTCTCTATCGATGTCAACTTGCAGGATGCGCTTTCTAAGCAGAACATCCGGGTTTCTGTACCTGCACAATTTACAGTAGGAATCAGCAATAAACCTGAGATGATGATCTCTGCCGCCGAGCGACTGCTAGGTCTAGACAGACCGAGCATCTCTTCCCTAGCACATGACATCATCATGGGACAGATGAGACTTGTAATCGCTAACATGGACATCGAGGAATTGAATACCGACAGAGACAAATTCGTCGATTCGGTATATACCAATGTCGGGGACGAATTGAATAAAATCGGGCTCGAATTGATCAACGTAAACGTTACCGATATTCAAGATGAATCTGGTTACATCAAGGCCCTCGGTCAGGAAGCAGCTGCTAAGGCCATCAACGATGCCAAGGTTAAAGTGGCTAAAGAGGTGAGGTTCGGCTCCATCGGTGAAGCAGAAGAAAGTCAAGAACAGAGAATTAAAGTAGCAGAAGCGAACTCTAAAGCGGAAATCGGAGAAGCAGATGCGGATGCTTCCGCCACAGAAGGTAAGAACACCGCTTCCATCGTCATCGCTAATTCTAATGCCCTTAGAGACATAGAAATTGCGGAAGCAGAAAGGAAGGCTACAGCTGCCAGAAAGGTTGCCTCTGCCAAGGCACTTGAAGAAGCGTATAAGGCGGAAGAAGCGGCTGAAAAAGCTCGGGCAACGATGGAGATAGAAAAGAAGCGTGCCGACGAAGTCGTAGATGCGGAGATCGAAAAAGAGAAAGACATCATCAGTGCGCAAGCGGTTGCTGCCACGAAAAGAGAAGAGGCTCAAGGAGAGGCGGATGCCATTCTTGCCCGATACATGGCTGAAGCCAAGGGTACGGAAGAACTGCTCAAGAAGCAAGCAGAAGGATTCAAAGAGTTGGTTGACGCAGCAGGAGGAGATCCACAGAGTGCCATCGGATACTTAATGGTAGACAAGCTTACTCAGCTGGCAGAAATCCAGACCAAGGCCATCAAGGATCTTGACATCGACAAGGTCGTTGTGTATGACAATGGTTCCGGTCAAGGTGTAGGAAATTTCGTTCAGGGCTTATACAGCATGATGCCACAACTGAGCGACTTCTTACAACAGTCAGGAATGAATCTTCCAGATGCACTGGTCAAGCAAGAGGAGAAGGATGCACCTAAGGCTATAGCAGAAACCACACCTGTAGAAGATGCGGAGCAAGATGGAAATCCTGAATAATTGACACTTAATCACACGCGGTGTGATTTAATAATACAAGGCTCGGGCTTAAGATAAAGTCCGAGCTTTTTTTTGTTATACCAGGCTCCGCAGCAACGAAAGATCCGGAAGCCTGAAAGGACTGCGGAGCTTGAGTGGAGGCTCGGGCTTTCTTTATTGTAGAATAAGTCTTTGGATTTAAAAATCAACATATAAGTCAAGAGCCGACGCTATAAAAATGGATTTTCAATTTTCATATATAAGACCTAGCATATAAAATGGCATCGTATCGATTGCTGGTCTGAATTCGAACTCAACTCGTTCCTGAATTATTTCTTCTTCAGTCTTGCAACTATCGTTATAACTAACGATCTGTCGATTCAGTCCATTAGAAATAATCCTTGCATTAACACAAAACTCTAACTTACCTTCTTCATGATCAACTCTAAATGATTCATTAAAAAATTCAGCTCCCTCAGTTCCGTCAGATAAATCTATCTGCTGGCTTGAAATTTCTCCATCGAAGTTAAAAGTAAAAATAGCTTCCACTTCTGATAAGAATTCTACTTTTTCAATTACAAGAGGATTCAAAATAGTTTCTTCAGCATCCTTTAATAT
>CAZFJO010000466.1:0-2599 GCA_964518915.1 uncultured Saprospiraceae bacterium | reverse complement strand
GCAAGAAGAATAAACCAGCCTCTACTAAGTGGAAAGAAAAGTGGGAAAAGAATAAAACCTCATATATCTTCATAGGAAGCATTTTGGTATTTGGGATATTTAGCTTTTGGCTGACAAGTCAGGAATGGTTTGAAACGGCAGCTCAGCCCTTACTTAATTTTTATGCAGATATATCTAATGCGATACTGAACTTGTTAGGACAGGATACGAAGTCTACGGGAGAAACCATTTCTTCTGGAGGTTTTTCAATCCAGATAAAAAAAGGTTGCGATGCGATTGCACCTATGATTTTATACACCCTGTCTATTCTTTTCTTTCCTGTTGCTTTTAGCAAAAAACCTAAAGGAATATTGATAGGAATCATCTTGTTGTTTCTGCTTAATATAGTCAGGATAGTAAGCCTTTTCCTTACGGGAAAATATGTGAAATCATTATTTGACCTGATGCATACAGATGTATGGCAGATACTCTTCATCATATTCACCTTATATTTATGGCTCGTCTGGTTAAGGAAGGTAACCGCTGATGATCAACCACAGTCAGATGAAGTTTCAGGATAAATTACTCAAGCGCATCGGTTTATTTCTTCTGGTATATATCGGGTTGGTCCTATTGTTCCAGGTAGAAGCGTTGCGACAAGGTCACTTGGTATATTACTGTAAAGTCGGAGATAACTTCTTTAATGTTGTAAACCCTAACTACTATGCGGAATTTACTCCAGAAGCTCCTGAAAATGAAAATGACTGGAATACAACCATAGCCATCTATGGAGAGGCTAAGCACAATGGTAAAATCGGCAATCGTGCCTACCGGAATAAGGTTAATCCAGATAGACTGTTTTATAGAAATCTATATGAGCTTGTATTACTACCTACGATTTTTCTGATGGCATTGTTTATTGTTACACCAGGAGTCAATTGGAAACGAAAGTTGATTTCTTTTGTTATATGCATGTTGATTCTCTACCTGTTTTTATCCTTTCATTATTCCCATATTTTTGAAAATCTGGTTATGAATAACGGAGAGATAGGAGATACTTTGTGGCAGAAATTTGTCGGTATTTTCGGGTTTAGAGGATTGACTGAACCATTGTACTTAATTGCACTGGTGAGTTGGGCAGCGCTCTGTTTTTCTAAAGATATGGCGGATTACATTAAGTAATTACTTACGAAAATGAAAGTGCTTCTGGTCGGTCATGTATGCATGGATATGATGGATGATGGTTCCTACAAGATCGGAGGTGCAACATTTTATACAGGGAGAGAACTGCAACAATGTGGAATTGATGTTACAATTTTGACTGCATATGGCAATGATTTTTTATTTGCCGATGAGCTTTCGAACTTCAATGTAATCTCTCAGTCTTCTATTAAGACCACAATTTTTCAGAATAAGTATATTGATGAAAATAGGGTACAGTACCTCTATGATCGGGCAGCTGATGTTGTTCTTCCAGACTTAGATTACGACCAGTATGATGCTGTGATTATATGTCCGATATGCAGAGAGGTTTCTGAACCTTTTCCTCGTAATTATAATGGGCTCAAGATTGTAGCTGGACAAGGGTTTCTACGAGACTGGAAAGAAAGTGGGGAGGTGATTCCATATTCCTATGATTTCAAGGATTATCAAGATGCTGATTTTCTCGTTATCAGTGAAGAAGATATGGAAGAAGAACAACGTCGATCGTTGAATTTGTCAGAAATATTCGAGCATGTTATTATAACCAAGGGATCTTCTGGAGCAATGGTTGTAAATAAAGAAGAGACCATTGATGTTAAAGCTATGGACATTGTTCCTGTTAACTTAACAGGAGCTGGGGATGTCTTTTTAGGTGGTTTTATATTCCAGTTTCTAATGAGTAAAGATGTAAAAGAAGCATTGAATGCAGGGTGTATATCTGCGGGGAATCACATCAGTAAGCCGTAATTGCAGATCAGGTATATGATGCTGATTTTAGCGATGTCGATTAAAGACGGTATATTAATGGGTGTTACTCAAGCTTGTTAATTATGAACATCCTAAAATATTTCATTTCATTGCTGATTCTTGTTGTGTTTCTTTCCTGCAAGATGGATGTTGATAAGACAGAAATAGAACATAGGTGGACAACTATGTTTAATGGTACAGACTTGACAGGATGGACGCCTAAAATTTCAGGTCGAGTATACGGTGATAACTACCTCAATACTTTCCAAGTAATTGATTCTGCGATCACAGTTTCGTATGAAGCATATGATACGTTCTCTGGAGAGTTCGGGCACTTGTTTTATGAAACGCCATATGATTCTTATCATATGAAGCTAGAGTACAGATTTTTAGGAGATCAAGTTAAGGGTGGTCCAGGCTGGGCTTATAGGAACAATGGTATCATGTTTCATTGTCAAGATCCCGAAACTATGGAGTTAAATCAAGACTTTCCCTTGAGTGCTGAATTTCAGTTTCTAGGAGGGAATGGGGAAGTAGATCGATCTACTGGTAATCTATGTACACCTGGTTGCCATGCAACGATCGATGATGAATTGGTCACAGCACATTGCATTAACTCTTCATCAAGTACGTATCATGGAGATGGATGGGTATCTGCAGAATTAATTGT
>CAZFJO010000465.1:1338-2609 GCA_964518915.1 uncultured Saprospiraceae bacterium | reverse complement strand
GCACCTTAGAGATAAATGCAGAGATTGCTAAGTCTATTAAGGTAGATTAAAGAAATTCTATTTCAGATTGTCAAACATCTGATTGAGCTTATACATTTCGTCCAGTGTATCATCAATGTAAAATTCAATTCTAGGAATTCTTCTGATGTGTTTTTTCAGCCTCTGTGAAAGAGCTTGCTTAAGCGTGTGATTGCTATGCTCCATTAATTTTACGATGCTGCCTTTGTCTTCAACATTGTAGACACTCACATAAATTTTCGCTAATGATAGATCAGGGCTACAAGTAACATTCGTTATGGTAACCAAGGCTTCATTGCCGTAAATATAAGATCCTTCTTGCATCAAGACATGGCCGAAATGTCTCTTGATTAATTCACCTACCTGTAATTGTCTTTTAGAACCCATGTCGTTAATTTTCAAGCATTACTACGTAAAAGTATGAGAAATTGTTTCCTTTTCATCAATTACTTGTCTATTCATTGTGTGTTTATTTCATTCTTAGCCCCGTATTCTGCAATATCTAAGGAAGAAGATATCAATCTTCATAGTTGATTTTATATTTTTAGCCTTTGATTATGGATCGACATTATACACCATTCCTAGAAACGTCTATCGAGTTCTTAAAAGGCGTAGGACCGCAGAAGGCGGAGGCCTTGTGGTCAGAGCTAGGTGTGAAAAAAATGAAGGACCTGCTGTATGCCATCCCTTTTCGATATGTAGATAAAACCACTTTTAATCTTATTAAAGACATCAGAAGGGATGGAGAGAAGGTGCTGCTTCTAGGAACAATAGTAAGCAAGGAGAAAGTAAAGTTTAAAGGAAGGTCTCGATTGAATGCTGTCCTCAAGGATGGATCTGGATTTATAGAGTTGACTTGGTTTCAAGGAGTTAAGTGGATAGAAAGCCTAATTGTAAAAGACGAGAAATTTCTTGTCTATGGTTCCGTAAAGATGTACGGTGGACGAAGGAATATTATACATCCAGAAATGGAGAAGTACGATACTTTATCTGCGGACCAGCTTACTAAGCTCGACCCCGTCTATCCTTCTTCTGAATTACTTGATAAGAAAGGACTAGGAGCTAAAGGGCGCAGAAGAATAGTAGCTAATCTATTCTCTAAACTTTCTAAAAATGATATTCAAGAAGACTTACCAGACTATGTTCTTGCAAAATTGAAGTTATGTCCTAAATACGATGCACTAAAGTGGATACATTTTCCCCCAGATAAAGCTTCACTGGAATTGGCTCGAAATAGGTTGAAGTTTGAAGAA
>CAZFJO010000465.1:0-1238 GCA_964518915.1 uncultured Saprospiraceae bacterium | reverse complement strand
CAAGTGGAGATATTGATATCATTATAGGTACACATGCCATTTTAGAAGATAAGGTTGTTTTTAAAAACCTCGGACTCGCTGTCACGGATGAACAACATAGATTCGGTGTAGGACAACGTGCTAAATTGTGGATGAAGAACGAATCTTATTTTCCACATATTCTGGTGATGACTGCAACTCCCATTCCTCGTACACTAGCCATGACGCAATATGGAGACCTAGATTATTCTATTATTGATGAATTGCCTCCGGGAAGAAAGGATATTAAGACGGTGCATAAGAAAGAAGCGAGTCGAGGACAAGTCAATCAATTTATCAAGAATGAAATTGCAAAAGGAAGGCAAGTCTATGTGGTTTATCCATTAATAGATGAGTCAGAAAAATTGGATCTTGAAAATTTACAACAGGGATATGAAAAACTGCTTGCTGTATTTCCTCGTCCTGACTATCAGATCAGTGTAGTCCACGGAAGAATGAAATCTGCTGACAAGGAATGGGAGATGCAACGATTCGTAAAAGGTGAAACTCAGATCATGGTGGCCACTACAGTTATTGAAGTCGGTGTCAATGTACCTAACGCTTCTATGATGATTATTGAAAATTCGGAAAGATTCGGATTATCACAATTGCATCAATTAAGAGGAAGGGTAGGAAGAGGTGCCGATCAATCTTATTGTATTCTTATGACCAGTTATAAATTGAGCAAGGATGCCAATGAAAGAATCGGAACCATGGTTAGGACCAACGACGGTTTTCAGATAGCAGAAGCAGACTTATTGATAAGGGGCCCTGGAGATATTACGGGAACCCAGCAGAGTGGAATTGTAGACTTTAAAATTGCGAATCTTGTTGAAGATCAAAAAATATTGCAAGCTGCGCGTCATTTCGCAATTAAGATTCTCGAGGATGACCCCACATTAGATAAAAATATAAACTCTAGGTTAAGAAATAATATAACTAAATATCATAAACGGAATAAAAACTGGGGAAGAATATCTTAATCCTACAAAGTAGCTGTGATTTTGATGCATAAATTGAGGTTTTAATGTTTTATATGCTTGTTAATCAATAAGAAACATATTAGTTAATTCCATTAAACAAGGTAGCTGCTTCTATTGCTACCTTAGTGTTACATTTAGACGAACTTAACTATCTATCTATTCTATGAAAACTTCACACCGATTTGTGGTGTGTGCTTTACTTTTAACGTCTATTGTCGGGTGGTCATTCCTATCTGA
>CAZFJO010000464.1:0-2622 GCA_964518915.1 uncultured Saprospiraceae bacterium | reverse complement strand
GAAGCATCATCGGTATTCCTAGAAGTGATGGTAGGTGATAGAAGGAATGAACTTAGCTGGAATTTCAATACGCCATGGAACAACACTTCATTCATAGTATTGAGGAAACTTCCAGGAGGACTGACCTTTGATTCTATAGCTACGACACAATCTAACGATTATGTAGATCAAGACCTAAACAATGGTGAGGAGTATTGTTACATTATTCAATCTATAGGTAGTTACGGTATCAGCGAATTGCCAGAACCACTTATCAATAATTCTCAATCAGTATGCGGAATTCCTATGGACTTCGATCCACCATGTATACCGATCATAACCGTTTCTAATCTCTGCGATGATTTAAAAGACAATCCTGAAATCCTAGACCTAGGAAATACGATTATCTGGGATGAAGACGATTGTGGAACAGGAGAAGCAGCTGTAGAATTCAATATATATTTCCAATCTCGTAACGGAGAGGATTTTTCTTTAATCCATACAAGTTCGGGAAATACACTGAATGAATTTTTTCATGAATTGAGTGGAAGTATAGCTGGCTGTTATGCCATCACATCTCTAGATAGCATAGGGAATGAATCTGCTTTCAGCGATGTTATATGCATAGAGAACTGTCCTGGATACGAATTGCCTAATACTTTTACACCCAACGGGGATGGAAGCAATGATCGATTCAAACCCAGGATAAATCGATTCGTAGATCGGATTGAAATTACAATCTTCAATCAATGGGGAAATCAGGTTTTCACAACCACTGATCCAGAAATTAACTGGGATGGAACCAACTTCAGTGGCTCAGACCTTGAAACTGGAGTCTACTACTATCGTTGCACAGTCTTCGAAGAAGATGTTACTTCCGGTGACATTATAGAAATAGATCGACTGAAAGGTCACATCAATTTAATTAGATAGAACATATGTTTACAGGAATTGTAGAAGCTTGTGGGGAGGTAATAGATATTATACACAACCAGAAAAACATCCACTTTTATATTAAGAGTCCTTTTCTTCCTGAGATCTATATAGACCAGAGTATCGCTCATAATGGGGTATGCCTTACCGTCGATGAAATCAGAGAAGACAGATACAGGGTAACAGCTATAGATGAGACCCTCCAGAAAAGCAATCTAGGACAGGTAAAGGTCGGGCATTTAATCAACCTAGAGAGGTGCATGAAGATGGGTGGCAGGCTTGATGGACATATTGTTCAGGGACATGTTGATACCACTACCCTATGTACCGGGATTTCAGACCAAGGTGGCAGTTGGTTATTTACTTTTTCTATGCCACCAGATGGTCATAAGCTGATTGTCGACAAGGGGTCTATCTGTATCAATGGGGTAAGCTTGACGGTAGTCAATCCTACAGAGGAATCCTTGCAGGTTGCTATTATCCCTTACACATATGAACATACTTCTTTCGCAGAATTGCTAAAGGGAGATAAGGTCAATATAGAGTTTGACATACTCGGCAAGTATGTGCTTAAGAATCTAAGCGCTTTCGCGCAAATGGGTTGACGCTTAGCGACTCAATCTGTTCCTAAGTATCCTTCCCCAAATGAAATGGATTTAGCTCGATCTTCCTTATCTAAAAACAGGGTCACACCATCATAGATCAGTGCATTTACTCTCCCAATTTCTACCATTCCTTTGTTTAATGAAATCTTATTGAGAATAGGCTTTCCCATTTTTTGGTAAATCTCTTTTTTAGAGCTTCCGATTCCTATGCCATTAGACAATTCATAGTTGGCATTATGTTCAATTGTAACGCTGTTCAATACGCCTGGTATGTAATGAATTACCAATCCTTCATAGTTCAGTTGGTCTAAATTTTTACCCGGCCCTATTAAATGTTTAGCATGTTCAAATCCAAATAAATTATCAGTTGAACCTACCTCCTTTATCCCTAAGTGGAGGTTATCTTTAGAACAAGATGTGACCATCATTATCATTAGGAGCATAAGCATCAACGGATTCAGTAGGCTCAAAGATTCATTTCGCATCTTCATAAATCAAGTATTTCAATGGGGTAACGAAAAACCACTTGTGATTGATATACAAGGATAACTAGAATTCTATAGATACCGCGTACAATCAGAATATTCTAACTTCCCATATATAAGACTATCGATAAGGAGGCCCAGACATCCATCCGACTATGGATTTGCGGTGTCCACTGGTTACTTCAGTAACTCTATGCATGATGAAGGAAGGAAAGATTATTGCGGTCCCGATGGATCTAGGTGCCTTTGCAATCTGATTGTTTATTCTGAATTCCAAGTCTCCTCCCATATACGCATCTGGTTCAGACAACTGTATCGTGAGGCTTAATTTACGGTTAGAAGAATCTCCTGTCCCGAAGTCAAGGTGCCAGTCAAAAAAATCTCCATTCGTATATTCTGCTAACTGTAGAGGCTCGTAGAATCCAGTTAGATCAAATTGATAGAAATCATTGGCTTGTTGAATAAGATCTGCTAATCGCTGGAACAACCATTCATTGGATTCACTTAATACCACAGGTAAAACAGACGATTTTCTGGCTTCTTCAGAAAGGGTTTTCTCTCCTCCTTCTACTTCTGCTTGTTTACTATCTGAAGGATTCCACAATTGATTGATTCTATTG
>CAZFJO010000463.1:1323-2626 GCA_964518915.1 uncultured Saprospiraceae bacterium | reverse complement strand
TTTATGCTTACAATGGCTCGCTGAATTTCATGCCAGTTATCTAGGACAACAGCCAGAAGGACTCTGGGAAGTAGGGGCTTACTGGCATCTTGAAACAAGACCTCAGGAATTAGAGAAGTTGCAAGATCAACGGTTGCAAAAAGCGGCAGCCGATATCGACGCAGCGTTAAATAATTGTAGATTCAAAACCCTTGTCCATGGAGATGCTAAATTGGCCAATTTTTGTTTCGCTACAGATGGCAGTGTTGCAGGAGTAGATTTTCAATATGTAGGTGGAGGTTGCGGAATGAAAGATGTAGCCTATTTCATAGGATCGTGTCTCGACGAGCGAGCGTGCGAAAGACTAGAGGCTGTAATCCTGGATACATATTTCGAATACTTGCAAGATGCCTTGCAAGAAAAAAATGATGCTCTAGAAGCAGAATGGAGAGCTATGTATCATGTCGCATGGGCAGACTTCCACCGCTTTCTTAAAGGGTGGAGCCCAGGACACTGGAAGATCAATAGTTATAGTGAGCGTATCTTATCAGAAGTCATTCACAATTTATAAAAATGGACTTTCTCCACCTCACTGAAATAGCGCTTCAAGCTGCCCACTCTGCCGGTAATATTATCAGACAGCATATGGACGAGGTTGTTTCTGTAGAGAAGAAAGCGGGTCAGTCAAGTTTTGCTGCACAGGTCGTTACAGTAGTTGACAAGTTGTGTGAGCAAGCCATTCTTTCGCATTTGTTGCCTACCTGTAAGGAGTATGACTTAGCCTTATTATCGGAAGAAACAGAGGATGATGGCAGTCGATTTAAGAAAGATTTTTTCTGGTGCATAGACCCACTGGATGGGACCCTTCCTTTTATAAGTCGTACCCCTGGTTTTTCTGTTTCTATTGCGCTTGTTGCTCAAGACGGAACGCCTTACATAGGTGTCGTATATGATCCGAGTAGAGACATCATATATCATGCGATAAAAGGAAAAGGCGTGTACAAGAACAACTTGCCTTGGGTTCTAACCCAGGAGCTTGATGTCTTAACCTACGTCACGGATCGGAAGTTAAAAGATACACCATATGCGACAGAAATTGAACAGTGGCTCTATGACAAAGCCAATGAGCTGGGATTGCTGAGGGTGCAAGAGATTGCAGGTGCTGGCTCGGTATTGAATGCCATATTGGTACTAGAAAATAGTCCAGCTTGTATGCTGAAACTGCCGAAAAAAGAAAGCGGTGGCGGCAGTGTCTGGGACTATGCGGCCACCGCATGTATGTTTCAAGAATTCAATCTACCTGCAACGAATTACGAAGGAGGCA
>CAZFJO010000463.1:0-1223 GCA_964518915.1 uncultured Saprospiraceae bacterium | reverse complement strand
TGCCCTAATTTTATGCTTATTAATTTTAAAAGAGTTACAATGAGAAATGGCCTAGGCATAACTTCCTGCAACGTATCAAAATTGGTATGTATAACTTTTTTCTTTCTACTAATAGCAAGCCAAGTTAAAGCAATTACTTGGACAGGAAATGCGAATGATGGAAATTGGCACACAGCAGGAAATTGGGATACTAATGCAGTACCGAATAAATTTGACCACGTATTTATTTTTGGAACGATACCCTATAATATTACCATTTCTTCCCTAGCCCAGTGTCAAAGAATGACCATCGGAACAGGAGTCTCAAGAGTTCTTATAAATCCTACAGGAGCCCTATCTATTAACGGCCAAGCCACTGTAAATGAAGACTTGTTAAGTATTGCGGCAGGAACAATATTGCAGAATCATGGGAACATCGTCATTACAAATTTGCAAAGCAATTTAGATCAAGAAGCAATAGACTTAAGTGGCAAGTTAATTAATGAAGTCAATGCCAGTATAACAATTACCAATGTGGGTTTTTCGGCACCAAACTGGAGTGTTCTAGATAGGGAAGCAATACTTGTAAGAGAGCTAGGAGAATTTGAGAATGATGGTGACGTAGAAATTGATGAAATAGATGGCAATGCAATAATTGTTAAAGGAAGAATCAGGAATACAATAAATGGGAAGATTATGTTAGGTGACAGCATCAGATTCACAGGAATTAGAGTAGAAGGTGGAACTAGTACTAAGTATTTTGACAATTATGGAGAAATTCATTCCACTATGAACGAATCTATTCTTAGTACCACCATCGAAATTGCCAGTGGAGTGAAAGCATATAATTATGGATTGATACGCATTGAAAATTCAACTGCTCCTAACAAAAGTATTAAGCATACAAGTAATTTCAATAATTCGGTATTTGCTAACATAGAAATAGTAGAATCATCAGGGATTGGAATTGGGGAAAGTGCCGCAGGAGCTGTAAATTTTGTAAACGATGGCTCTGTAAGCCTAAGTAACCAAATAACACCTTTAGGAACGGGCATCGCCATAAAAGATGGAGGAACATTAGTGAACGATAGATTTGTTTCAGTGACGGGATATGCAGCCGGCATAGGAACAACCTTTGCTGCTAACATAATTAATAATGAATCAGCTACAATAAGTGTTGATCAAGTTTCTGGGTCAGGTATAAATAACGCTGGAGAAATAAGTAATCATGGAAGGATTGCTGT
>CAZFJO010000462.1:0-2635 GCA_964518915.1 uncultured Saprospiraceae bacterium | reverse complement strand
TATTCTGTATCGGAGGATCTTTCGGTGGAGGAAACGCAGCTCAATCTAATCAAGCGACCATCGTACTTAAGGACCTGCTTGGTCTAGAAAGTGCAAGTGCGGGTGCATTGATTGGACTTGTTCTAGCAATACTTGTAGGTATAATTATCATAGGTGGAATTAAAAGAATTGCATCGGTAACAGAAAAGGTTGTCCCTTTAATGGCGGTACTTTATATCATAGCGTGTCTGTACATTATTTTCTCCAATTTCAGTCTGATAGACGATGCATTCGGAGCAATATTCAGAGAAGCATTTAATCCTAAGGCCATCGGTGTCGGAGGTGTTATCGGTGTACTTCTAGTAGGATTCCAGCGAGCTGCATTTTCTAATGAAGCTGGAGCAGGATCTGCTTCCATAGCTCACTCGGCAGTAAAAACTAAATATTCTGCATCTGAAGGTCTGGTAGCCTTGCTAGAGCCATTCATAGATACAGTTGTGATCTGTACCATGACAGCACTTGTTATTATCATTTTTAATGCCAATGGCATATTCGACTACGGAGGAGATGGAAGTGGCGCTGTTCTTATTGATGGTGTATCCTATGAAGGAGCAGGAATAACGGCTCAAGCTTTCGGAGAATACATCCCATTTTCTAATATATTCTTAACGGTTGCGGTTGTACTATTCGCAGTATCAACTATGATCTCATGGTCTTACTATGGATTGCAATCCTGGAAGTTCATCTTCGGTAGAGGAAAAGCTGCTGATATAACATATAAGTTATTGTTCTGTATCTTCGTAATCATAGGAGCTGCGGCACAGATGTCATCTATATGGGCGTTCTCAGATGCCATGATATTCGCCATGGTATTCCCTAATATGATCGGACTTTTCTTCTTATTCCCAGAAGTGAAGCAACAACTTACAAGATATCTCAAGGCCATCGGTCTTAAGAATTAAGATAAAGATTGATACTAATTATAAGAGGGCCTCAGTGGGAACACTGGGGCTTCTCCATTTTAAACCCACAATCCATTCTCAGGTATTGTATAGAAGTCACCAGATTCTGATTCATAATCATTACTTTTGTCATCCGCATAAATCAAGAAAAACAAAATTAGATGAATAAGATCTACTTCTCCATAGGAAGTAATATAGGTGATCGATTACATTACATGGAAGAAGCCATAAGATTGATTAATATTAATGTGGGAAAAGTGACTGCAAGATCTAGCATGTACGAAACAGAAGGCTGGGGCATCAAGGATCAACCTAAGTTCCTTAATGCAGCCATCGAAATCGAATCAACAAGGTTTCCAGATGAAATCTTAAAGATTACTCAGAAGATAGAATATGCACTCGGAAAAAGTATAGAAACAAAGTGGGGACCTAGGACCATAGACATAGACATCCTCTACTATGGTAATGAAATATATAATGAGGATGCACTGGTTATCCCTCATCCCCACATCAGCGAAAGAAATTTCGTTCTTAAACCCATGTCGGAGATTGCTCCAGAATGGATAGATCCAGTAAAAAACAGAACCATCATGGAGTTGCTTACATCATGTGAGGATTCTAGTGAAATCTATGTACTAGAAAAGACGCCTGTCAATGAATAGACCGTTTCCATACAACTTCCTCTGTATCGAAGGGAATATAGGGACTGGTAAGACTTCATTCTGTAAGATGATAGAAGAGGAATACAACTGTAAGATGATTCTTGAGCAGTTCGATGACAATCCTTTTCTACCTTTTTTCTATAGAGAGCCAGAACGGTATGGTTTTACAGTTGAATTGTTTTTTATGACGGAGAGATACAAGCAATTGACTCGTCATCTATTGAATCAAGATTTGTTTTTAGACTTTACGATATCGGATTATTTCTTTACTAAGACCTTACTCTTCGCGCGGAATAATCTAAATGACGAAGAGTACAGAATGTTTACTAAAATGTTTAACGTATTTAATCAATCTTTTCCTAAGCCAGATTTATTGGTTTACTTCCATAGGAGTACAGATATTCTGCTTAAGAATATTGAGAAACGAGGCAGAGGATATGAGAGAGATATAAGCCAAGCCTATCTGCAGAAGGTCCAGGATTCTTACTTCGAGTATTTTAGAAACATCGTAAGCTTCCCGATTCTAATAATAGATTTACATACGCTTGATTTCGTTGAGAACAAGAAACATTACGAAGAGGTGAAATACTTGATAAGTAAACCATATAATCCTGGCGTCCACAGGACATCTCTTAGCATCGGTTGATCTATTTCCGCCGACTCGAGTTACTAGTCTCTAAAAAATGCTATTTTATCTATAGAAAACAATGTTCACTTAGCTATTGTATATCTTTAAGCAATTACACCGTCACAGAAAATGAAGAAATTTTTCAGTAGCATCCTTACGTCTTGTCTAGGAACCTTACTAGCCTTCACAATTGTGGGTCTTGTAGGCATGGCCTTTTTCTTCCACTTTACTAAGAAAGATAAAAACCTTAAAAAAGCATCTTTTCTATCCCTCTCGCTACAATACGTAGTCCCTGAGAAAACGGGGAACGTAGCGCAAGAGTACAATTTTCAGAACACATCAGGTCCAGGCCTCAATGATATTATAAGAAGCCTTAAGCACGCGGCTAAGGATGATAAAATTGC
>CAZFJO010000461.1:0-2636 GCA_964518915.1 uncultured Saprospiraceae bacterium | reverse complement strand
TTCTTAAATAGATTGTGATATTTATCTACTATTTCTTGAGAAGTCTTCCCTTCTTTCAGGGCCTTCATTGTTACTGCAGCTCCATGCTCGTCAGATCCACAGATATATACAATGTCTTTTCCCATCAATCGCTGGAAGCGTACATAGATGTCAGCACTGAGGTACGCACCAGCCAGGTGTCCTATGTGCAAGGGACCGTTGGCGTAAGGTAATGCTGATGTAACCAGGTATCTATTGAATTGTCTCATGAGATTATAAGAAAATTACTGGGCGAAGATATTGTTATTATATCTGAAAACAGTACATTAAAGAAAATAAAATATGTCTATTTTATATATGAACATAGAAGATGCTGTTATAGGGCTCAAGGATTCTAAGCAAGTAGGTCCATTAATTGACCAGATAGTCAATCATCCAGAGCAGATGGCAGATCTAATTGATTGTATGTATGTACAAGGTAACTGGCGGCTGTGTCAGAAGGCAGGATGGCCGCTTATCCGCATGACCAAGACCCATCCAGAGCTCATAACCCCTTTCATCCCTAGGATGGTATCAGAACTTGAGAATACCGATCAGCACGATGCCCACATCCGCAATACAGTCCGTGTGCTCCAGGAACTGGATATTCCAGAGGATGACCAAGGAAAATTATACGACCTCTGCTTTAATTTTATGATGGAAATTAAGTATCCCACTGCAGTCAGGGCATTCTCAATCACCATTCTCAGCCGGATAGCAATGGCTATTCCAGAATTGCAAGAAGAACTATTATCCGCTTTAGAAATGATTAAAAACGAGGGTACATCAGGATTCGTCAATAGAGCGAACAAAGAATATGCCCGGATACAGAAAGAAATGAAGAATAGATCGGCGTTCTAGATACTTAGATAAGTATATTTTCATTATCTCACTTACGCAAATGTCTTAAAAACTACCACTTGGATCCACCAGATTTAAAGTGAAGCTCCCCTTGCTTACCTGCAACCGCCTCTGCTTATTAAAAAAAGTACCAACCCCAATAATCATTAATGGCGATTACACATATTATGATGATTTCAAGGATGCACACCACTTTGAGAAGAATGCAAAAAACATTTAATTGACTTCGTAGGATATAAGCTAACCATCGAGAAGTTCTGTATGATTGCCTCTGGCTCTACGCCATTTAGAAGATAGTTCGGACCTTTTCGAATAGACTTCGACTAATGTAGTTGTAGCATGTTTCAATTTAATTAATATCTGAAACCTTGAAAAAAATGAATATAAGATCTATAGCCCCCGCCGACAATATCAAGTACCCAAAAACACTTCTCAAAATATCATGTCTTGTAGCTTTTCTCACTTTCACATTAGGTACAGGCTCAGTTCAAGCTCAGAAGTTTTCAACTTTTTTTTGCACCAAAGATTTATAACTCTACCGACCCTTCAAACACAAATTGGAACGAACCCAAGAACTGGAGCTGGTATCCTGGCAATCATATTGCCGAAGATGTCATCATCCATCTATGGCAAACTTCGTATAATACTATACCTATGACAATCCCAGCGAGTTCAGAAGTTATTGTTGAAGCAAATATACAATTACATGTAACCAGCACCTTTGAGAATAGAGGAAAAATATCGGGAGAAGGGACATTAATTTTTAGTCAAAATGTAGATAATCGCGGTAAAATTTTTATCAAGTATTTAAAAGGAAAGACCATTACAAATCTGCCCTTTTCTACAATGTCATGTTATGATATTCAAGTCGACAATATAATCAATCGTTCTGTGGTAAATAGTGTTACAACTACGCTGACTTGTACCAATAACTATGTTGGAAATGTAAACAACTTCTATGACGCAGTATTTATTAATCATGGAACTATGAAGGGGAACGTGACTAATTGGGAAATCGACGCTAAATTTATTAATCATGGAAATTTTGAGGGAAGAATAAATAGCTTAATACCTGGTCCTTATCCATGAAGTGACGTTAACAATTCTGGATCTATCCACTTGACTTCTGGAACCTCGGATATAGATGTTTTCACTAATAATGAAACTGGAAGAGTCACAGTCGATGGCAGTCTTATGATTAGGAAGAAACTAAATAACATGGGCAGCATCATTAATAACACCGACTTCAATCTGCATCCCAACAACCAAAATTCAAGCGCTTCTTGGAACAACACAGGAACAATCACCACCAATGGTACATTAAGCATTAACTCCTTTGTTGCTTTTAATAGTACTGGGGTAATCGAAGGAAGTGGAGAGCACATTGCAAGCGGCCAATGGACGAATAGAGGCACCGTCTCGCCAGGAAACTCGCCAGGAAAATTGACCCATAATGGACAATACTATGAAAGCGGAAAACTCTTAATCGAAATAGGAGGAACGACACCTGAAAGTGAATATGATGTTCTTGAAATCGGAAATAATAGATCACACACCATTCTTACGAGTACCTTGGAAGTCCAGCTGCTCAATGGTTTTAATCCTTCCGATGGTGATTTCTTCACCATTCTTACTGCAAGTGCAAGAATTGGAGAGTTTTCAACCTTGGACCTACCAGAACTTGATCCAGGCTTAGAATGGGAAGTAGAATACAATGCTATGGATATCACCCTACGAGTAGCAGCTATTGTGGTCCC
>CAZFJO010000460.1:0-2638 GCA_964518915.1 uncultured Saprospiraceae bacterium | reverse complement strand
TGCCATTAAGCACAGCCCTTATGGCATCATTGTTACGCATGGGGAAGACTTTCAAAAAGATCATACTTTTTATGGATCTAATCTCTTAGACATAACACCTACCATTCTACAACTTTATGGTATGCCCATCGGTGAGGACATGGATGGAAAAGTACTCATACATGCGTTTAACAATGAACAAGAACTGAATACCATAACCAGTTGGGAAAACATAAAAGGGGAAGATGGATCTCACAGCCCTGAATTACAAGTAACACCTGATCAAGCGCGCACAGAACTTCAGCAATTGATCGAACTGGGATATGTAGAAGACCATGGTGATAATACGGAGAAAGCCATTAAGACGACTGTGGATGAGAATAATTTTAATCTAGCACGATCATATATCAATGGCAATAAGTGGGCAGAAGGGATTAAGATTTTGGAAGATCTTAATTCACAGAATCCCGACACACTGAGATTTTCTATCTACCTTTTTCAAGCATATCTAGCTACTCAACAGCTTTTAAAAGCGAGTGACTTGATTGTTCATATCAGAAAAATACAAGCGAAAAATAGCCCACAGTTGGATATGCTTGAGGCATCTCTATCTATAGAGGAAGGTAAGGTTAAGAAAGCGATAGGTTTACTCAAGAAAGTAGACGAAGAAGGGGAATATATGCCATTGGTCAATTTGCATTTAGGGAAAGCATATTACCAGCTTAATAAGCTAGAAGATGCTACTCGAATCATAGAAAAAGAACTTGAAAAGAATCCTGAAGAAGTCAATGCCTACTCACTGATGGGATTGATAAAATTTAAGCAGACAGACTATGATGGAGCCCTGAATTATTTTATGAAGGCCATAGGATTGATTTTTTACAATCCAAGTATTCATTTTCATATCGGGGAAACCCTTGTTCACCTTAAGGAACCTGAAAAAGCAATAGAAGCTTTCGAAGCCTGTCTTAAATTGTTGCCTGAAATGAATGTCGCTCGAGAAAGGATAATTCAGATTTATGAGCGGGTTCTTATGCAGCCTGGAAAAGCCGTAAAATATAAAAATGCTCTTGCTGATAACATAATTGGAACCATAACCGTTGTTTCGGGTTTACCCCGTTCCGGTACTTCTATGCTTATGCAGATGCTCGGGAAGGGAGGTATGGAATTATATACCGACGAAAAACGTGAAGCCGACGAAAGTAACCCCAATGGTTATTACGAATTAGAGCAAATTAAAAATCTAAAAAAGAGCAAAGGCTTCCTTAAGAGCTCTGTCGGTAAGACCATTAAAGTGATTGCACATTTATTAACGGATCTTCCACCTCGTTTTTACTATAAGATTATATTCCTAGAACGCGACTTGATGGAGGTTCTGCATTCTCAACAGAAAATGCTTATACGAGACGGTAAAGCAGATGAATCAGATGACTTTCCTTTCCACTTACTAAAGAGATATGAATCCACCATTGCCGACATTAAAAAATGGGCTAAGAATCAATCCAATGTGGAAATAAAATATATCAGACATGCGGATGTTATAGAATCTCCATTCGAACAATCGCTCTATATCAACGATTTTCTAGGTGGTCATTTATCTGTTGAAGATATGGCCAGATCTGTAGACCCTTCTCTGTACAGAGAAAAGAAGTCTATGCATTAATTAATGACCTTATCCATTCATTAGGGATGATATCAATGGTTAAGTTGATTCTCTCCATATCTCCACCGTTTATGACTGAGTGCGGCTTAGTTAAATTCATGTACCAGCATTCACCTTCTTTCATAGGAACTTGATTGCCATTTAATATAAATTGTACATCTGGACCTCGTCTAATCGGAATGGTCAATCGGATCATTGATTTCCAGATATGAATCCCTAGAGTAGGGTCTGTATGTTCCTTTACAGTGGCACCCGGTTCCAATCTCAGAATACGGATAAGATTAACCGTTGCTTTTTCTTTAAAGTAGTTAATCACTTCTTTAAAATATGGAGCATTGTCTAATTCTGGAGAATCAAGCCAGTCCGTCCATGTGCCATCTGCATAATCGGCTACATCTGTAGGTACGGGAATGGATGGGTCTATCATGTATGCCGGTGATCTAAGTTGGATTACATTATAATATATGAAATCGTTGAGACGGAGATTCTTTAAGTCTGCTTGCAGTTTTTCAGCGTCGAAGGAAAATGGAAGCTTGATTGCATCTAACGTTTTTTCCTTTTGCATAATGGTTGATTGGTTGTGTAGGGCTAAAATATTGATAATTCTTGTTTCACAATAATTTTAATGTGCTTCTATTTAGACGACAGTCTAGATTGCTATCATAATTTCAGATTCTGATCATTTTTTAAGATTTACTGCTTTTCTTTTTATCAATTTATGACCAGAATCATGAATTAGGTAGCTTATATATGCTACAAGGCCTATGATTGCAGAAAAAACAGCAATCATGCGATTATCCTTACTTTTCATATTATGTATAGCTTTTATAAATTGTCAGACGGATCCTCAAGGGGAGTCTGAAACTTCTGATAATACTGAATCAACCGATTCTAAAATTCTCTTCGTAGTCAGTAATGCGCATTATTATGGTGATTCTGATATAGAAGCAACCAATCATTTTCCGGAGATTATTTATGCCTATGAAGAATTTGCGA
>CAZFJO010000459.1:0-2640 GCA_964518915.1 uncultured Saprospiraceae bacterium | reverse complement strand
AAATATAGCTTTGCAATATATTATAAAATTTCGTAATATTAATGTTCCAATATTTTAATTCTAACCAACGTTGAAGAATAAAAGGGGTTAAAAGCCCGATGATGGTAGTTGCGTATGGCGTTGTAAAATTAAACGATCCGTTAATGTAAAATAGAAGTAAACTAATGTCGGTTCAGTCATAGATATTTGTCAACTACAATTGAAGTCAAGATGAAAGTTATCAATGTTTCCGTTTTTTTATTTTTAGTGATATTAAGTTATGGGTGCCAGTCCTTTCAGTCGAGTAATGAAAGAGAGACGATGGTTGCAAGTTCTGAAGTAATCCGTGAGGAAGTTACAGAAGTCATTGTAGGAGCTGACAGGCTAGCCATGTTCGTACCTATGTTACAGCATAAAAAGGTGGCTTGTGTAGTCAATCAGACTTCCATGACTAGAGGGAGTCATCTGGTCGATACCTTGTTAAAACTAGAGGTAGAATTGGTTAAGGTATTTGCCCCAGAGCATGGATTCCGTGGAAAGGCAGATGCAGGGCAGGAGATAGATGATGGAATAGATGGAAAAACAGGCTTGCCCATTGTATCACTTTATGGAGAGAAAAAGAAACCGAGTTCAGCCGATCTCGCAGGGATAGAGGCCATCGTGTTTGACATACAAGATGTAGGAGCGAGATTTTATACTTATATCTCCTCTCTTCATTACGTCATGGAGGCTGCGGCAGAGCATAATATTCCTGTCATCGTTCTCGATAGACCTAATCCCAATGCACATTATGTAGATGGTCCTATTTTAGAACCTAAGTATAAATCATTTATCGGTATGCATCCGGTGCCAGTAGTCTATGGAATGACGATAGGAGAATATGCCCAGATGATCAATGGCGAAGAATGGCTTGACGGTGGGCTTAAAGCAGACCTTACAGTTATACCATTGAAGAATTACGACCACAATACATTCTACGAACTACCTATTAAGCCTAGCCCTAATCTTCCTAATATAAGATCCATACTGTTGTATCCATCCTTGTGTTTCATAGAAGGGTCGTATGCAAGTCTTGGACGAGGGACAGAAACACAATTCCAAGTTATCGGCCATCCTGCTTTAGATACCGAGTCGTTTAGTTTTACTCCCGTATCGAGGGAAGGGGCGAAGTACCCTAAGTTTGAAAACAAGAAATGTTACGGAGTAGATCTATCCTCGGAAACCATAGGAAGCTTGAGAGAGATGGATCAACTAGACTTATCCTACCTTCTTGATTTTTACAAAAAGGTGAAAGCAACTGGAGAGCCTTTCTTCTTGGATAACAACTTCTTCGAGAAGCTGGCGGGTACAGAAGAATTGCGTAAGCAGGTTATAGCAGGGATGAGTGAAACTGAAATCAGAGAAACTTGGCAGCAGGGGCTAGAAGAATTTAAAGGAGTAAGAAGTAAGTATCTATTGTATTAACGAACCGGATTGGTCATCTAGGATGCGAATTTCTGTTTTTCGCCTCCGCATTGATTGATTCTATTTTGATGAGCAGTATAATTGCAGTGAGTGTTTTTTATAACTGTATATCAGGTCCTTTAATTTACGTCTTAAATCAACTCTTGTTAATAAAACCACAATGTTTTAAGTTGTTAATACGTATTTATTAAAAAAATCTTAAAAATCACAACATTCCAAAACTATACGGGAAATGTATTGTTAGCGTGACCTATTTACCAAATTGCTTAAAATTAGTTGCATTATGAAATTCTTAAAAATATCAGCTCTCTTCATTTTAATAAGCACATTGAGTGCTTGTATAGGCGATGATTTTATTGCGGATTCAGTAGACCGAGAGATCCGTGTTCTTAACTTAATAGACACCCTCATACTAGGGGAGACGTACGCTTTAGATGTACAGTATCTTAATAATATCGGTCTCGAAGAATCGATAGATTTAACTTTTGAATCGTCTAATCCTGATGTTGTTGAGGTATCTTCGTCTGGAGAGATTACAGGCCTACAGTTAGGGGAATCAACCATTTCAATTACTGCGGAAGACGAAGGTGTTGTCGTCAATGAATCTTTTGACTTGGTCGTAGGAGAGAATCGAACAGAGCAAGCATCAGAAAGGAATGGAACCATACGGACGACAACTTTCTATGATCTAGAAGGGACCTATAATATAGTACCAGATGGTGACGACCTTATCCTAACCTTGAATGACGATTTTAAAACTACGGACCGCTTACCGGGATTGTATGTATACTTGACTAATAATAACAACTCTATATCTGGTGCTGTTGAGATAAGCAAGGTAACCCAGTTCGAAGGAGAACATTCTTATAGAATCTCCCGTGTACAATTGATGGAATTCGAGTACTTACTATTCTGGTGTAAGCCATTTAAAGTAAAAGTAGGAGAGGGATCTGACAATCAATAAATTTTATTCAATCTTAAAAACAAAGCAATGAAAAAGCTATTATATATATTCTCATTTTCTCTTTTATCCAGTGTTGCGATGGCAGGGCCATGGCCACAACCGGCAGGTGGATTGTATGTTAAATTATCGGAATGGTGGGTTGTTGCCGATCAGCATTTTACCGATCAAGGAAAAATTGACCCGAATGTAACCAATGGTATATTTAGTACCAGTTTATATGGAGAGTATGGTTT
>CAZFJO010000458.1:0-2641 GCA_964518915.1 uncultured Saprospiraceae bacterium | reverse complement strand
AAGCTGGAGCATATATGCTTCTGTTGGATTTTTAAAGGAAATTGATAATATGGAAATCGGTTTATCTAAGTCGTTTTCTCTTAGTAATAGATTTAGTTTGGTTGCAGAAGCTGCCATTGGAAAAGGGAGGAATAACCCACTGAACGTTGAGGCAAACAATTCGATTATACAATCATTTAGCAATAATAGTAGTAGGTCGAAGTTTGACCTCTTTAATGCTCAGAGCAATACTTTTGTCAGTGTTTCAACAGGCAGGAGAAATTATGGAGAATTTAATCTGAACGTAAACTATAGTATAAGCCCTCGTTTTTCTGTGAGTGTTGGGTCAGGAATTAGAAATTATTTTGATGGATTCGGAGGACAATTAGATGAACAATCGGAAGCAGTATTCCCAGATATAAATGAAGATATAACAGAGAACGATTTTGACAATACTAGATACACAAGTATTAAAGACAACATCATACTTGGTAAATTCTCCTTAAACTATGATGTTACAAGTAATCTTGCGTTGGCTCTAGGATTCAGATACCAATTTGGGCATATATCTACTGAGGATTTCTTTTTAATAAGTGTAGGAGATGCATCAACGACAACTGGCGTTACGCTAACTCCGGCTAGGCTTGATAATTCGCTTAAGTATCTAGAAACTAGAGTATTGTATAATTTCTAGAGATGGAGAGCTTCCTTTCTTTTAAGTAAGGTTTCTTCGCTTTCCACATGATTAGGATCAGGTAAGCAGCAATCAACTGGACATACAGCTGCACACTGTGGCTCTTCATGAAATCCTACGCATTCTGTGCATTTGTCTGCAACGATAAAGTAGTAATCATCCTCGACAGGAGCTTGAGGAGCTTCTGCATCGACGCTTGATCCGTCCACTAGAGGGTACATTCCAGTAATTGTGGTTCCATCCTTAATGGCCCATTCAACTCCACCTTCATAGATGGCATTGTTAGGGCATTCTGGTTCACATGCTCCACAGTTTATACATTCATCGGTAATAAATATGGCCATTTTTCTTGATTTATATGGATAACCTTAGTTGTTTCGATTCCGTTCACAAAAAATGTGATCAATTTAATTTTTCTAATCCCTTACGGTAACGTTCTGCATTATACTCAATAATATGTACGTCAATACGGATACTGGAATAGCCAGTTTATAATCTATGAATAGCAAACTTCCGAATATAAGAAGTTGCATAAATTGATACTTATGCCTCCATATGCGCTTGTCGACCCCTTTCATAGAAAACATCCTTAAGTTGCTTAGCATCATAACAGAGAAAAATATAGGAATGAACGTATACGTCCATTTGTTTTCTAGGATGCCTACTACGAAAGGATTATCGAAGTGGTAACTATAGTATAACCCCAATAAGAAAAACGCAGTAGCGGGTGTCGGCAAGCCGAGAAAGTTCTTAGAAGAAGGGATGATATTGAATTTCGCTAAGCGCAATGCACTGGCAACAATAAAGAAACATGGGATAAAGTAAGAAACCATCGAATTAAATGGAGAAAGCAGAAAGTATAGATAAGCCGGTGCTATTCCGAAACTAACCATATCAGCTAGAGAATCTAATTCTTTTCCTAGTTCAGATTGAGCGTTGAACATCCTTGCTGTCATTCCATCCATCATGTCGAAACCTATACACAGCAATAAGAGGCTTGAACTATGGTAGAAGTCACCCACAAGAATGGCTATAAATCCACTCAATAGATTGAGGGAAGTGAATATAGACGGTACATATTTAGTAACTTTACTCATTACTCTGACGCAAATTTATACATAAGATTGATTGAGAGGCGTTCTTTGCTATAATCTTTTATAATTATTAACTCCTTTCATATATGACTTTTTACATTTTTTTCGTCTTAATGTCATAACTACAATAATGACAATGGGGGATAGAAGTTCACAATTCAAGATCTTTTCTACTTCCTACAACTACTTAATTACTAACTATGAATCGTTCGTCAAATATTACTTCTAGTTTATTAAGCTTTCTGTGCATCATATTACTGGTCTCAGGTTGCAGTCGAAATCCTGTTACTGGAAAACGGGAATTGATGTTTATGAGTGAAAGTCAAGAAATTAATCTGGGAAAGTCTTCAGATCCCCAGATAGTTGCACAATACGGCTTGTACGAAAACCAAGCTATTCAGCAATTTATTAATGAAAAAGGAAAAGAAATGGCCGCCATCAGCCATCGTCCACACTTGGATTATGAATTTAAGGTATTAGATTCTCCTGTGGTCAATGCATTTGCCGTGCCAGGCGGATATGTATACTTTACAAGGGGTATACTTGCACATTTCAATAACGAGGCGGAATTCGCTGGGGTACTCGGTCATGAAATAGGGCATGTAACCGCGCGACACAGTGCTAAGCAATACAGTAATCAGATGCTTGGGCAAATAGCATTTATGGGAGGAATTATATTTTCTGAGGATTTTAGAAATTATGCTCAGGAGGCCAGTACAGGTATGCAACTGTTGTTTCTGAAAAACGGTCGAGACGCAGAAAGTCAATCGGACATGTTAGGTGTAGATTATTCTACCCAAGTAGGATACGATGCCCATGAAATGGCAGGTTTTTTCAATACACTTAATCGGATGAGAGCGAGCAGTGGTCAGAG
>CAZFJO010000457.1:0-2655 GCA_964518915.1 uncultured Saprospiraceae bacterium | reverse complement strand
TCAATACAATTGGTATCATAGGATGGCAATTGATTGCCCTTAACCCATGCCGGAACTTCATGGTTAACGATGCCCGATAACCGGCCCATATCAACCCCTGCTTTTTTCGTTAATTCTGGAGAACCCGATAAAAAAATCATCTTCCCATCGAATATTCCTGCATTACCAGATTGATGGACATAGTTCATCATCGCACTTCTCGCTGCAGATATATGTGATGGCATAGAATCATGGGTGATAGGAATATACTTAACACCAGAGGTCGTCCCACTGGTTTTAGCGTAGTACTTAGGTTTTCCTGGCCACAATATATCTGGTTGCCCATCCACCATGCGATCTACATAAGTGCGCAATTGCTCGTAATCCCTTACCGGAACCCTTTCTATAAAATCTTGATGCGACTTAATTTCAGAGAAACCATGGTCGCTGCCAAATGCAGTCTGAGAAGCCTTTCTCATTAATCGAATAAGCGTAGCCTTCTGGTCAGCTACAGCTGTTCCCTTCCATTTCTTAATCTGTCTGGAAAGATGAGCGGCATAAGGTCTGATTACAGTTGATTTCCATCCCATACTACAAATTAAAGCAAAAACATTATCAATGAAATGATGCGTCCTGCCAATAAATACAATTTAAGTCTCCGCTACAATAAAACTTACAGAACGAGCAAGGTTTTAAGCAACAATGAAAATAGACACTGAACTCAGTTTAAACCGTGCAATATATTAGAATTGAAAATTGAATTTATCCAGGTTAAACTTCACCGGACGGCTAGTGGTTTTTTATCTTCCAGTGCAATGATAAATGCCTGCTTGAATCCTTTTCTTTTAAGAATAGATAGAGCTTCAAGGGCATTTTCTTTAGAAGAAAAGCTTCCGCTTACATACTTATAGAATTCACCAGATTGTATGTATTGTATCTCGGGGACATCTGGATAAGCATTCTTGTTGATTTTTCTAGAAGCGGCAATCTGAACGCCGTAAGTAATCCTTGGTTGTTCTTTAATTTCTACCGGCTTTTCAGAAAGTTCATTGAGGAGCGCATATCTGCGCTGCATTACTGTAGATCTATATTCTGAGAAAGCTTTAAAGATGGCATTAACAACCTTCTTCTGTCCTTCTTCACTTTTAAGTACTTCTTCTTCTTTGGCATTGCTTAGGAATCCAGTTTCTATGAGGACACTGGGCATGGTCGCTTTTTTCAATACGACGAAACCTGCCTGCTTCACTCCTCTTGATTTTTTAATCCCAAAAGACTCTTCTATAAATGTGGCAAACTCTATACTCTGGTCTAAATATGTATTCTGATAAGTCGACAGTATGATATGGCCTGCGACACTATTCGGGTCATAACCATCATATTGCGCTTCGAAATCTGATTCGTATAAAATAGATTGGTTCTCTCTTTTAGCTGTCTCTAGGTTTTCTTCTGCCTTGTGAAGTCCCATGACGAAAGTCTCAGTACCGCTTACCGATTTTTTAGTGCTTGCGTTACAGTGGATTGAGATAAACAGATCTGCTGATTCCTTGTTGGCTTTCCCTACCCGCTCAAATAAGGGTATGAAAACATCGGTCTTCCTTGTATAGATGACTTCTACATCAGGATATTGCTTAGATATTTTCTTTCCGAGTCGCAGAGCTAAATCTAAAGCAATGTCTTTTTCTCTTGATTTCTTTCCTACAGTTCCTACATCTCTGCCACCGTGTCCGGCATCAATTACTACGGTAAATGTTTTTTTAACAGAAATATATGAGACAGGGGCGGCAGTATTATTCCTAATTAAATCGTTACCATTGAGGGCTTGTAGAGATAGAGTAACGCAGGCAAGGAATAGACACCATTTTCTAGGGTTAATAGTATTCTTTCGCATGAAAACCTAATTGTTTTGAACTATTGATTATTTGGGATTAAAATATTGCCTATAGTACTCAAAGAAATGTAAATTTACAAATAAATTTCACATAATACACTTGTTAACAAGATTTTATACAATATCATTTATTATAATATGTCTGTCTAGTACGATTCTAGCACAATCTGACACATTATCTACTTCTTTCCCGAGTGGATTTCCACCGTCTGTTGCAGAAAATATAACAGCTAAAGCAGACACCATCGGAAGTGATACACTCCCTCCTCCTAAAACAAGATCTTATCCCATATCTGAAGATGGCTTAGACGCTGATTTAGACTATGGTGGAGATTCTACCTGGATGGAAGTAGACCAGAAGAAGGTACACTTGTACGGCAAGGCTTATGTAAATTATAATGATATTAAACTTGAAGCAGGCTACATTATTTTTAATCTTGAAACAGATGAAGCAGAAGCCCAGTCAATAATAGGGCCCACAGGAAAACAGGTACAACCTCCTACTTTTAAGATGGGTGAGAAACAGTTTTCATATAAGGCCTTGAGGTTCAATTTTAAAACTAAGAAAGGCATTGTCACCGATGCCGTTACTACAGAAGGAGAATTTATTGTGCATGGAGCTAGGACCAAGTTCGTCAGTCAAGAATCTGATTCACTGCTTACATCGGATGAAATTTACAATGAGAATGCACTGATTACCACCTGCAATCATCCTCACCCGCACTATGGCATTCGCACCAGAAAACTTAAAGTTGTTCCGGACAAGTTAGCTATCATAGGATTTTCTC
>CAZFJO010000456.1:0-2659 GCA_964518915.1 uncultured Saprospiraceae bacterium | reverse complement strand
AGGTTAAAATCATACAATGTTCAGTCTTGTCACATCAACAAGAAAATAAAGTTACGATGTTTTAACCATTAGATGCTAAAAATGTAGGAAAAGGTGTGTTTCGTGCAATGGCTGTGAACCGCCTCATTATTCAAAAACAATAGAAGACGATACGCCTACACTAAATATTCCCAGCCCATTCTCAATATTGGTATACAATATGGCTGGTTCTACGAATGGGTTTTCTTCTGCTGTATACGCTAAGTTCAGCGATTGTAGGTAACTAGCTAGTTCTGAGCCATAAGATGTAATCTTAATTTCCCTCTTAATGACTTCTGTATTTTCCCCAAAAAAATTGTCTCCAATAAGGACAATCTCTTTCCTATTGTTAATAAAGTTGACGTCTGACAATAGATTAATGTCTCCATCAATAAGTTCGTTTTCATCAAACCATATAGAAGAATTATAGGTAAATGTGTCTTGACCATTTTCAAAAGTGGTTAGGAACAAATCAAATTTATAGTAATTCTCTTCATCTGGATTATCCTCAATCACAACATCATAAAATTCCATAAAATGGAATTCAAATGTATCATCTATACGTATACTATTCCCTTGCATTTTAGGTATGGATTGCGTTGTAACGGAAGCACTCACGTCATCAAATTCTGGATGTGAAACGGTTAATACATATTCTTCGTTTGGGAGAAATTCGTATGCTGGAAAAACATAAAAACCAGTACCCTGAATATCCGGCTCTACCGCATCTTCACTTTCCTTAAATTGCCCTACCAGTATGCCCAGATCAGGCGTTTCTAATTGAACCATAGCATCGGATATATAAGGAAATCTATCTGGAGCGGTTACACTCGTTGTTCTCGACACAACTACAACAGGCTCTGGAGAATCACTCTTTATAAAGGCAAGTACGACCAACTCCTGATCTTCTTCGTCTATGTCGAATTCTACTACCTTGCTAAAACTATCTTCATTACACCCTGCACTTAGAAATGACAACAAAATAAAAATTGATATATATCGCATGGCTTAAAATTTAAAGTTGTAAGAAACAGAAGGCACGAACCTCAACAAGCTTATCTCCCTGAATCTCTGGCCTAGATATTCTCTTGTACCATCAGGCCTCCATTCACTGAAGACGCCTTCTGATAATATAAAATATGGATTCTTGTTTCCATAGGCATTGTATAAACCGATGACCCATGTCCGTTCATATTTTTTCTTTTTCTTATGGAAGGAGACACTCAAGTCCAGTCGATGAAAACTCGACATCCTATAGTTGTTTTTCTCAACCGGCGATTCTACTCCATTGATCAATGAAAAACTTGGGCTGTTGGGGTTAAAACGATCTGAAAATACTTCAAAATCTGTAGGTATGTTTAGCGTACCTAAGCTTACAGCGCTTCCAGTACCATAAGCCCAGTTAGCAGAAAACGTTATATTATCGGTATAATTATATACCCCCACGATTGAAAAATCATGCCTACGATCATACCGAAACGGAAATGTCTTACCATCGTTTATTTCATCAAACTGGCGATTGTTCCAGCTCAAGGTGTATCCTACCCAACCAGTAAGTTTTCCTCTTTTTCTTTGCAAGAACAATTCTAATCCATATGCTTCACCATTACCTTGCACAAGTTTATCTTCCCAAGATTCATTAAGATTGACGAAAAAATTAGCTCCTTCTCTATATGAAACTACATTATCCATTGTCTTATAGTAGGCTTCTGCACTAAACTCATAGGTTTCGCTGATGGTCGTTGCTGCGCCGATAGCGGCTTGCCAGCTCTGTTGAGGAAGAATATTTTCTGTAGATGGAACCCATAAGTCTGTCGGAAGGCTCAAGGATTCACTTGTAAGTAGATTTATGTATTGTGTCATCGTGGCGAATGACCCTTTCACTGACCACCGATCATTCAATCTATAGTTCATTCCTAATCTAGGTTGAAGGGATCCATAGTTTTTATTCTCTGCCAGGAAGAAGGAAGCATGGATGCCTACATTAGCTGAGAAGGCTCCTAACTTAATATCATCTTCTACGTACATGTCTATTTCTGTGGAGAAAGTTGCCTCCTGACCGAGTATGGTATCCAGGATTTCTGAAATGTTGATTTCATTGAGTGCTATGACTCCTGGGTTATATTTATGACGGATTATACTTGCCCCAGTTTTGATAAAATGATCTGTATTAGGTATGTAATCTAGGTCAACCTTAAGTCCGATGTCTTGAATTCCAGAGGTATACTTAGCACTGAAAGTTTCAGGTTCTGGATTTTGAATATCATTTACTTGGGTTGATTCAGCGAAAATGTCAATTTCATAATCAGAAAATATTCCCGTTGTATTCATAAACAGTTTAGGATTGATCTCCCAGTTCCATCTCAATGATGAGATAATATTTCCCCAGTTGGATCCGCCTTTATCGCTGAAAAATTCTCCACGTTCATCGAATTGAAACACATCGGAACCTACATAAGAGCTGAGATATAAGCGATGACTTTCAGACAATTTATGTTGGACTTTAAAATTTAAATCATAGAAATGAAATTTAGGTTTATCTGCACCATTTTGTGTCTTGATAAAAGGCTTAGCTATTAAGTCCGCATATGTTCTTCTTCCTGATACTAAGAAAGATGTCTTCCCTTTATTTATAGGGCCT
>CAZFJO010000455.1:1186-2664 GCA_964518915.1 uncultured Saprospiraceae bacterium | reverse complement strand
TCAGATAATTCAATCATTGAAATTCTCTGTATAACCTATAATCATTGACCAATGTTGAAATCAACTTCCTTTCTATTTTTCGTATTACTGACATCAGTCTTATATAGTCAGAAAATCTCTCACAACCTGCTAGGTAATGCCGGTGGAGAGGTGCAGAATCAGAACATCCATATCCATGCCAGTGTCGGAGAACCTTTTATAGGATTCACTATGGAAGGCAGCCGTTCGATATTAACAGGCTTCCAGCAGATGGATGCAGATATGAGTTCATCTGTGTTTACAATAGATGGACAAGAGGTAGAAATCATTCTTTTTCCCAATCCCGTTTTAGACGTTCTTAACCTCAGATTAGAAACTGAAGTTCACATTTCTAGCCTAACCATAAAGGTTCACAATCTACAAGGACGTCTGATGCACGATGGTTTCCTTAATGGAAAATCTGATGCATTAGATATTTCAACCTTTCCTCCAGGCATGTATATGATGACCTTAATTAATGACAAGGGTATTGCTTCTACGCATAAGTTTATTAAGTCTTAAAAATCTATCAACGAAGAGGTTTCGAATCAAGTCATTTAAATCACTTCTAAATCTATTAAACCAGTTCACACCATGAAAACTAAATTATTCATACTACTCATCTTATTGACCATATTTAAGCTTGACCTATTCTCACAATCTGTGGGGTATAACTATCAGGCGTCAGTAAGAGACTCAGAAGGATTGCCGATAGCTTCTCAAAATTTCGATGCTACCTTCGAGATATTCAATGGATCTCAAGTCTTGTTCACAGAAAGTAAAACCGTTACCTCTAATGATTTCGGCATTGTAAATACACGCATAGTTTTTTCAGAAGCAGACTTGAGTGAACTTCCTTGGGGAAGAAGATCCCTTTCCTTGAGAGCAACATTTAATGCAGGAGGAACGGACATCGTCCAAGAATCAGATTTAATACTTCAGCCTTATGCGGCTGTAAGTGGATCTTCCCTGTCGAGCGCAGATGGAATAGACGCTGCTAGTGTAAGCGCAGGAGGAGATCTTATCATCCTGCTGAAAGGTGGAGAAGAAATCAATGTAGGAACCGTCCGAGGTAAAGATGGAACTGGCGTATCTATTGTTGGTTCAGTCAATGGAGAGGGAGAGCTTGATCCTAATTATACAGGAGATATAGGAGATATGTTTATCGATCAGAACAATGGTGATGGATATGTATGGGATGGATCATCATGGAATGAAGTAGGAAGAATTCAAGGGCCGCAAGGTGATAAAGGAGCGACGGGAGATAAAGGCCCGAAAGGAGATGCCGGTGATCAAGGCCCTAAAGGCGATCAAGGGGTGCAAGGTGAGCAAGGAGAAAAAGGGGAGACGGGAGATATAGGCCCTCAAGGGGATAAAGGCGAACGTGGGGAAAAAGGCGATAAAGGCGATCAAGGAGATGCCGGTAGAGATGGAACCGGAGTAACCATTGTGGGTTCTGT
>CAZFJO010000455.1:0-1086 GCA_964518915.1 uncultured Saprospiraceae bacterium | reverse complement strand
GGAGATCAAGGAGTGAAGGGAGATCAAGGGATGAATGGTGCTAAAGGTGACAAAGGCGATAAAGGTGACAATGGGTCACAAGGCAGTCCAGGAGTGTCCGTGACAGACGCTATTATTATGGACAACGAATTGGTGTTTTCTTTCTCCGATGGTACAACAGATAACGTAGGGAATGTAGTAGGTTCTAGAGGCAGTCAAGGAGAAAAAGGGGATAAGGGAGAAAAAGGAGACAGAGGTTCTAAAGGAGATCCAGGGGATACATATATATTGACTTTTGGAACAGTAGCCACAAATGGTAGTTTCATATACCGTGGACCGGGTAATTGGTCTTCAGTATTTACAACAGCATATGAAATTACTGCATTTAAAGACGGGAAGCAAGTAACTTTAGAAACCAATAACTGTTCAGTTCAAGTAACACCCGTAGGAAACGGGATTACCTCTAATGTAAGTTTTAAAAGTGGAAACTTAATTGTCAGCTTATTTGACTCAGATAATAAACCGGTGCAATCGCCATTCTTTTTCACCCTTTATCAGTTTTAAGCATGAGAACGCTCATCCTTATCTTCTGTTGTAACTTCTTAGCGATTGAGGGATTCACCCAGCAACTAGACCTTCTTGGAACGAATCGTTGGATTCAGACAGGAGGCAACATCAGCTTGAGTAATCGATTTTATAATTCTACAACAGGGGATGCAAGCAACCAGCTAGGACTCGTAGGAAGGTACACAGTTACAGCGGCCGGGATTGCTTTTCCTTTTTCTGTATCGTACAGACAATCAGGAGGAAATTTTTCTCATCCATTCAATCGATTTACGGTAGCACCTTCTTATAAGTGGGCCAGCTTACAAGTCGGTACGACGTCTATGTACTTCTCGCCTTACACCTTAGCAGGCGTACCGATACAAGGGCTCGGGCTACAGCTTACACCTGGTCCTCTATCCATGTCTATGGTATATGGGAAGATGCGGAATTTCAACATCATAGAGCCACAGGATGCGACAGAAGTATTGATCCTAGATTCTTATGATCGAAAAGCAACAGGGCTTAAATTAGGATATGTAGCGGATAGGGTCGGAATAGAGC
>CAZFJO010000454.1:0-2687 GCA_964518915.1 uncultured Saprospiraceae bacterium | reverse complement strand
TTTTCGGGTTTCCTTCCCATGTTGCACACTGAGCACTAAGGTGGTTGGTACTTAGTCCTAGTATTAACATAATAATTAAGGGAGAAATTAATCGTTTCATCACAATTCTTTTATTTGATCTAATTCAATAAAATATCCTCATTAGTAATGAGGCTGGTAAAAATAGGTAATAGATCTGCAAAATAGTAAATCAACTAAACATAAAAAGCATAGAATAGGGTAGATCATTCCGCTAAAAGGTCAATTTAACAACTTTTTAATCGTATTTCCGCTTAAGGAACCAATCTGTATCATTAAAGTTGAAGCCAAGTGTAACCCTAAGGTATGATTCTGAAATTGCTGTATTCTGTCCTCTCCTCCCTAATTCTAGACCTAGATTAGCATGAGAAATTTTACGCTGATAGATGAATGGTAGGCCTAATCCGAAATTTATTCCATAAGAATTAATTTCTTCGTTATTGATTGAGCGAGGATCTTTAGTATGGAAGACTCCACCTCTATAATATACCCTTTCCCAGTAGCTTCTCTGTGATTGGTAATTAGGTCTGAATGACCCTCCTAGACTTATTGTTCTCGAATCGGTAAGTACGGAAGGGTTTATTTCGTTTTCATATTGAGACCAGAAAGTAGTCGCATAATTAACACCTATGGTATATCTCTCCCCATTCTGATACATTACACCTAGACCGAATTCGCCAGGAAGGGTGCCGCTTCCTTCAAGTCCTGTTGTAAAACTTAGGGTGTCACTAATAACATCAACGGGGGATACCTGTTGTAGCGCAATTTCTGATATTCTTGCATCTGTACTGAAACTTGTCTGAGAACCAAAGTATATCCCTACGCTTAACCTTTTAGGGTTAACATTCCGTCTATCTTCAAGGTCTTTTTTATTAAGAAGACCTGAGTATAGAAAGCCGACATTATATAAGGCTCCAGAAAGACTAAATTCCGTAGAGAATAGATTATTGAAGGCGAATTCTGACGGATCATAAGCAACGCTTCTTTCGTAATTGATCTTGCCAAACAGATATCCTAGGTTTACACCAAATGAAAAATCCTTGTACCTAACAGAATTTCCCCATAGAAACTTGAATGAACCACCTTCTCCACTGAAATTTCTCTCAATTGT
This sequence comes from uncultured Saprospiraceae bacterium, assembly GCA_964518915.1. Taxonomy (GTDB): domain Bacteria; phylum Bacteroidota; class Bacteroidia; order Chitinophagales; family Saprospiraceae; genus JABDLO01. The sequence continues at coordinate 1,558 of CAZFJO010000454.1, read as the reverse complement.
TCCGAAATTCTCTGTTTCTTCAAATGAACTGATGTTATATCCTACACGGGTGTGAGGCATCAGAGTAAATGCCATACTTAAACTATAATTTCTTTCTTCCCTTTCTAGTATTTCATTAACAGGGTTAGACAAGGGAATACCAAAAGATATATATTCTATATTTCCACTTGATACATTATCACTTTGGTCACCCGACGACAGTGTTGAAAATTGACCGTAAACCCCCAGATCAAATGAGATTGCTCTCAATCGACTATAACTAGCCGGATTTACAATATTGATGTGGTAAGGATCATTATATGCAGCACCTAATCCTCCCATCTGCCTTGAATGGAAAAGGTTATTATTGACAGGATCACCTAACCCAAACCTTGAGTAAGGAGAGTTATCATACCCCTGACCACTAAGCATTTGGAGGGTAGAAAAGGCGAGTAGGGTTATTATATATTTAAGGTGCATTGTATGTCAAAATTTCATTTAGTCCTATCATAACTAGATAAGGGAGCACAAATATCTTAGAATTAAGATGTTTTGCAAACATTTCTGCGTCTCCTCCTGTCATTAAGACCTTTATTCCAGTAAAATCTTTCTTTATCCAGCGAATAAACGATTCCATCTCCCCAGTTGTACCGTAAAAAGCACCATTTTGCATAGCCTTAACAGTTGAGGTGCCCAATAACGGATTATTTTCCTTAGCCTCTACCATCGGTAGCTTATCTGTATAACGATGCATGGCCTGTCTTCGCATGTAATATCCAGGTGATATATTCCCTCCTAGATACTTTCCGTCTGAAGTGATGACATCATAGGTGATGCAAGTTCCTGGGTCTATCACTAAGGATGGATGATTAGGGTATAAGGCATGCGCTCCTATCACAGCAGCAAGACGATCTTTTCCTAGTGTACCAGGTGTGTCATAGCCATTCTTAATAGGAACTTGGGTCTTGTGTGTTAACAGAATAAAATTTTTCTTTTTCTTTAGGAGCGCTAGGATTTCCTTCTTTATATCTCTTGTTGAAGAGAGAATGCACCCAGAAAGATTAAATTCTTTATATAAGCGTCCGAGGGTCCTCTTAGAAAAGTTCTTAGTCCTTGTAAAGGACAAAACTTTCTTATCTTGCGAAACAACAGCATACTTCACCCAGGTGTTGCCCATGTCTATGCATAAGCGGTTTTTCATATTAATGTTTGAAATGTCTTGAGCCAGTAAATACCATAGGGATATTGTGGGCATCGCAATAATCTATACTTAACTGATCTTTAATGGATCCTCCAGGTTGGATTACTGCAGCAATTCCTGCGCCATGCGCAATCTCTACACAATCAGGAAATGGAAAGAACGCATCCGAGGCCATAACTGCACCTGTAAGATCGAATCCCATTCTTATGGCTTTATCTATTGCCTGCTTGCAAGCATCCACCCGTGAAGTCTGACCACATCCCATTCCCAGTAACTGACTTTCATTAGCTAGGACAATTGTGTTAGACTTAAGGTGCTTCGCTAGTCGATTGGCAAACAATAGGTCTCTTACCTGTGCCTCCGTGGGTTGAGCTTCTG
>CAZFJO010000453.1:0-2700 GCA_964518915.1 uncultured Saprospiraceae bacterium | reverse complement strand
AGTATTTATATTACATGTTATTGGGTGTATTGGTTTTTTCTTGCTCTAGAGAACCGATTGTGGTTCCTGAAGAAGAGATTGAAGGAGCTACATTTGATTTTAGGCTGCATAATGGAGTACTTAAAGTTGATTCTCTAGAGCTTCAGAATGTGGTCGCACAGACGGAGAATACCATTGTTATTTCTAAGAACTCAGTTTCATTAGCTAATGCTGAGGTTGGTGATGTAATATTTAATCCTATGGGTTCAGATGAATTTCACTTGACGAAATTTGGCAGAAAAATAACAGAGGTTTCTGAGGATGGTGATAATGTTATCTACACCACTGTAGAACCAGAACTTAAAGATATATATGAGTATTTTTTCTTGGATGCTAATAATCCTGATGTGATTACAATCAGAGAAGAACACCCTTGGACACAGTTGTCTGCTGCTGCTGCAGGTACAGAAACAAAACTTGTTGATGGTTCTGTTTTGGAATTTGGATTCCCTTTAAGTGATGGATATGAAATAGGGATTAAATTAGCCAATGCAACGGCAATATTAGATTTTGAATATAAGTTTTCTACTGAATATGATGGTATATTAGATGGGTTGGTAAACTTCACGTTTAAGGCTAGAAACATACAGTTGAAAGATTTTACATTTGGTGCTGAGGTCGAAGTCAAGAGAAATAATGCTGTCCAAGCAAGTGATGGTCCTTCACTAAGTGTATTTGGGTTAAGCCAAGATGAAGTTACTCTATTTAGGATTCCAGCTGTACCTACACCGTTCGGCATTCCGGTGACAATAAATGTAGATTTTGCAGCTTCATTAGAAGCGGCGATAGCTGGGAAAGTTGCTGTTGGAATTCCATTAGGGGATTTAACTTTAACAGGTGATCCTCTTGAAGTAAGGTATAATTTCTTTTCACTAGGAGATGCAGCTTTTGCGACCCTACTTGGTGGGTTGACGGTTCCAGGTATTGGAGTAGTATTCGGAGGACTAAATAATTTCGATATTATTTCTTATCCTGACGGCTATACGTATACAAACCAGAACTCTTGTTTAACAATAACGGCAGAACTTCAAGGATATGTTAAGCCTTCATTATCTGTAGGAATATCCTTATCTCCTGTTGGTTATAACAGTTTGGCGGTAGGAGCATACATTGATGTATTTGGAGAAATTGTAGGAAAATATCAAGCTACAGCTTGTATTAGTAATTCGGCTCCTCCTACATTAACCAGTCAGGCATGTTTTGAAGTGAATTTAGGTGTAAAATTGCCTTACTTAATGGTAAGCTGGGATAAACCCGGTATTGAAAATTTGTTTGATTATGATGTGTACAGATTTAGTGTTTTGGGTGAAGTAAAATCGACTTTAGGTAGATGGCCAGAAGATTGTAATCCTTTTGATGGAATTGCTGTCGAATTCGCTAATGCTGAAATAACTACATCCTGCAATGGAAATAGACCTTGGATTAATGTTTATGTTGCGCCGGCCGAAACGACTATCGGTAGTCCTACGACCTATACATTGGTAATAAATGATTTAGAATTTCCGGGTATCCCATATAACAGTCATGAAGCTTATTACTTCGATGAAACAGGACTTGAAGATATAGAACCGCTTTCCTACATAAATTATAGAATAATAGATGACCTAAGCAATACATTGGTTACCCTCGGTCGAGTCCTTGCTGGTGACTGTGATCTCGGAAATTGTGATCCTTATATAGACGAACATTTTATAGGATTTCCAGTACCTGGCAACACACAAGAATATTGTAGTTTTATTCCTCTTATATCAGGTGAAAATTCCAGTTATGGTTCAAGGTGGTTAAAGGATAATATGTATTTCGATGGGAATAGATTTAACATGGATCCTCTTTCAGCGGGATTCTGCTATGCCGATGAAGAAGAAAACTGCAGAGATTTCGGTAGATTATATACTTGGCACGCTGCTACAACTAGAAGAAGCTCTCCAGCATTATCTAATATTCCTGCCTCAGTTACAGATAAATGCCCAGAAGGATATCACCTTCCATCTGTGGGAGAATGGCAAGAATTAATCGATGCCATAGGAGGAGCCGCGAATGCACCTGTTCTTATGCACCCAGCCTGGCCTGGTTTAAATTCCTCGAATGCAAATTCTTCAGAGTTTGGAGTCTATCCATATGGATACTTAACTTCAGGAGCAAGACCACGAAGCGAAAGGTATGCGGGACTAGGAGAAGAAATTTATTTCTGGACGAGTACAGAATCTGAAACAGATAGACAAGATGCCTATGCAGTGCATTTTAGTCTTGAGCAAGGTGTAGAAATCGTTACAGCTAAAAAATCTGAAGGGTATTATTGTCGTTGCATCTCTGACTGATTTATCACACACCTAATTCAAGTACCATCGCACTGTGATCACTCAACTTGTTCTCACGGACAGTGTGATCATAGTAACACGCTTTGATGAGCGGACGTAATTCTACCGATGTGTATGTGTGGTCATAGCGATACCCATTGCCTTGGTGACTGTACCAGCTGAATTCTGTGACGTTTCCATGAAGGTGTCGGAAAGTATCCTCAAGATCAGCAGAAGCTAAATCTTTTAATTCATCCTCATACCAGAAGGAAGAACCTTTCTGGTCGACTCCATTGACCCCCGTATTGAAGTCTCCAGCAAGAATCAGGGGTTCATTGTGCGCAAGGGCATAATCCTTAATATA
>CAZFJO010000452.1:0-2726 GCA_964518915.1 uncultured Saprospiraceae bacterium | reverse complement strand
TTAGCACAGACAAGAAATGCTCCATAGACGGATTCCTGTTTTCTGGATTCCATGTTGCGTGTAATGTTGTACGATGTACTGATCTGTTCATTTCTATAAACTTAAGATTATAATCATATCCTTTTTTAAGGCTACTCGGAACTACAGATACTCCGAAACCATTTTCTACCAAACTATAAATCGTAGAAGCATGCACAGTTTTGTGAGCAATGTTAGGAACAAACCCTGCATCATCAAAAATCCGCATCATCTGCCGGTAATACGATTCACTATAAGAAGGGTCGAAGAGAATAAAGTTTTCAGCTTTTAATTGACTTATATCCTTAAATGATTTATTGCTTATGGGATGGTCTCTCGGCAGTACCAGAGAGTAAGTATCGATCTGCATTTCTTTTTTCTTCAAGGAAGCTGGGAGTGAATCCACCCTTACGAATCCTATGTCTATCGTCCCATCCATGATGGCTTCTACCTGCCTCTGATTGTCCCATTGCCTTAAATCGAAATGTATTTCAGGAAACTCCTTTCTGATCAATTTCAATATAGGAGGCAAGACTTCTTGCATCGCAGAACCTACATAACCTATTTTCAATTCGCCCATGTTTCCAGCACTCAGATGTGCTGCTTGATCGATAGCCCCCTCTAGAAAAGAAAACACTTTCTTACATTCTTTCGCGAGGAAGGCTCCTGCGACTGTCAGCTCTACCTTACGCTGATGTCTGTGAAAAAGCTTATACCCTATGGTATCCTCAAGCTGCTTAATCTGCCGACTCAATCCAGGTTGAGCAATAAACAACTTTTCTGCAGCTTTTCTGAAGTGCAATTCCTCTGCTACCGTTATAAAATACCGGAGGTGTCTCAATTCTAATTGATACTTGTCAGTTATCATATGTATACAATAATAGTCTTTATTAACATTAATTGCAAGTGTATTTTTGTACCTAGAAATAACCTCTTATCTGTGAAAAACAAGTTTCGTTATGGCATAGAGAATATGTCTCTTGATATGCTCGATGACATCCTTTCAGGTTCGATGACAACCGCACTTGTAGACGAGGCATTAAAGCAGATCAACACTTCCAGCAATATCGTTCATAGGATGGCAGTTGGCGATAAACCCGTATATGGGATCAACACAGGATTCGGACCACTCTGGGATACCATCATACAAGGATCAGACACCCATCAACTTCAACGAAATCTATTGATAACCCATGCAGTAGGTGTCGGTACTCCTATATCACCCCTTCTGTCTAAAACAATGATGATCACTAAAGTCCATGCGCTGGCACAAGGCCATTCTGGAATAAGGACTGAAGTTATTGAAAGGATACAGCTTTTTATAGATAGAGACTGGATTCCAGTAGTTCCCTCTCAAGGTTCAGTCGGAGCATCGGGAGACCTAGCACCCCTATCACACTTATTTCTACCCTTAATAGGAGAAGGTTTTTTCTGGCAAGGAAGCGTACAAGTAGCCGCTGGAAAAATGCTGGCCGATCACAATCTCATACCTCTGGAATTACATTCTAAAGAAGGATTGGCTCTCATCAACGGAACACAATTCATCCTTGCACACGCTGCTTTAGGATTGAAGAAAATGGAGTACTTACTTGACCTTGCTGACGTAGTTGCTGCAATGAGCCTAGAAGGATACCAAGGCAGTGCCGCTCCTTTCCATCCAGGATTACATAAACTCAGACCATTCTCAGGATCGCAGATTGTTGCTGAGAGGATGCTGCACTTTCTAAAAGATTCTGACAATCTTCATCAGCACGCTGATTGTCATAGAGTACAGGATCCTTACTCCATACGCTGTGTACCACAAGTGCATGGAGCATCTAGAAACGCCATTTCACACCTTAGGGAACTCACGGAAATAGAATTAAACGCCGTTACCGATAATCCTATCATACTCAACGAGCAAGAAATTATTTCAGGAGGGAATTTCCATGGGCAGCCCCTAGCCATGGCTATTGACTATGCCTGTCTTGCAACCGCAGAACTTGGCAACATCTCAGACCGCAGATGTTATCTATTACTAGAAGGAAAATATGGACTGCCTAGAATGCTGGTACATAATGAAGGCCTGAATTCCGGATTGATGATTCCACAGTATACTACTGCGGCCCTAGTAACAGAAAACAAGACCCTATGCTATCCTGCTTCTGCGGATTCTATTCCCACCGCACTCGGCCAAGAAGACCACGTTTCAATGGGCAGCATCTCTGGAAGAAAATGGCACCAAGTCATAAACAATCTAGAAAAAATCCTAGCCATAGAATTACTATATGCTACCCAAGCGATGGAATTTCGGAGACCCAACACCTTCTCAGATATACTTGAAGAAAACTTTGCCATTGTAAGAAAGGAAGTTTCGTTTATGAAGGAAGATAGACTGATCGCACCAGACATAGAAGCCCTTATCCAATTGGTAAAAAATCAAAAAATCTACGTGAAACATGACAGATCACGATAACTTTAAACTATCTATGATTCAGGGCATTCCTACCCTCTTACCCGATAATCGGAATAGGAGAACCAGTGAAAATTCCGCTCCTGCTAGAATATTGATTCTATCAGATCAAGAGAAAATTCTCGCTTTAAGGAATGCCCTACGTTATTTTCCTGAAGAGTGGCATCAAGAACTTGCATTAGAATTTGCCGAAGAGCTCCATAGATATGGGAGAATATACATGTATAGATTTAAGCCAGACTATGCCATATATGCA
>CAZFJO010000451.1:0-2731 GCA_964518915.1 uncultured Saprospiraceae bacterium | reverse complement strand
TACCGTAGGATTCTGGCCAAAAGAAATATAATTATTGGGACCTGACCACTGATAGGTAGGGTTGCTTGCATCTGTTGTAACATCAAGATTGGTATTTCCACCATCTGCACACTGTAGCACGACATCAGGAACAGAAACATCTGGCACATCCACATCCCTACCTACAATAGCTGTACCTATTGATTCACATCCTTCGGAAGACGTAACTGTGATGCTATATGTTCCATTGACACCCACTCTGGGCGAGGCTTCATCAGAAGCAAAACTTCCTGGTCCTGTCCATGCATAAGTCACATCTGAAAGGTCAGAATTAGAAGTAAGCATTACACTAGCTTGTGTACATGTTATCGTACCTCCTACTGGTGCTATCTGAGGAATTACTCTATTATCAGCAACTTCAGTAGAATACGTATCTGAACAACCGTTAGGAGCCGTTACTTCTAAGTTATAAATTCCTGGATCAGTTACTACTATATCTTTTACATTGTCAGAAAATCCGCCTGGACCAGTCCATGAATAACTTAAAGAACCCGCTCTCCTGATGGACGTATTGACCATAAATCCTGAGCCGCTACATGTAACAGGGTCAGAAGTAAAAGTAGGAACAGCAACATCTAAGTCTCCTTCCACAACAGCGCTTGTCTGTACAACACAACCTGTACTAGAAGTTACTGTTACGTTGTAAGTCCCTGGAGTAGAAACCGTAATATTAAAATTAGGTGGTGGATTAGAGCTAAATGCTGGACCACTCCATACAGCAGTAAAATTAGGATCGTTTACATTCATAACAATTTCAGTTGCATTGTTCGTACAACTTATAACACCGAAACTCAAGTCTACTTCTAGTAATGTACCATCATCGACCACTTCTACGGTAGAAGTTGAAGTACAGCCTCCTGAAGATATTGTAAGGATGTATGTTCCAGTCTGATTAACTTCCACATCCATACCTGTTGGGTCTGATAGAATATTGCCGTCCATGGTTGTCCACTCATAAGCAATCACACCATCAGCAGTAGAGTTACTCCCACTTAAAGTAATCATTTGCCTTGAGCAAGAAAGTTGTTGATCAGCACCAGATATATCAGCTTGAAGGGCGAAAATCCTTAAATCAAGGATAGCCATAGAATCACAAGTCCCGTCTGAATACCCCAGTATGTAACGTCCAGGTTGATCGTATACAATGCCGTCAATCATAACATCTTCTCCTATACATAGGTTCCTCTCTATGAGGGTAGTATCTAGCACATCCTCTATTCTTATTGTTAAATCATTGAGGGACAAAGCATGGCATCCACTTCCACTCAATAATAAATCTTCATATTGTTGTTTAGTAGTTACGCCTACTGATGTCGGCAGGCTACCCTCTTGTCCCGCCAGAAAAGTCAATCCACATACCTGATAATTACCTGGAGGTTGATTTCTTAAGTCTACATTGTCAAGTACCCCGATCATATCCGTCTGAGAAAACAACAAGTACTTCAATGCATATTCTGAATCTAACCCTCCAGAAGCGAACTGGACATCTGGAATAAATAAAAGCTCTTCTTGACCTTCACAAAAGGAAACATCACTGTCCGCGAAACTCCCTGCTTCTGCTACACAATTGTCACAATTAATACCTGAAGGATCGCAGAAAAATATCTGGAAATCTTCAATCATTCCAGCCCCGAACTCCAGCGCATCACTGACTCGCAAGGACCAGTTACCATTTACAGGACCTGTATTGAAATCCTCAAGACAACCATTACTAGGATAGTAAGATCCAGTATATGTATTGAATTGGAACCAATTTCCTAGATTATCCCAATCCGGAAAAAGCCCCGCATCGGGGTTAGCAGCAGCTGAACAAGGAACGAATGTCACATCCCATGTTATAAACTGTGTGTTAGGAGAAGTCTGAACGGAAGGACCTACTAATTGAACTTCTTGGCCAGAAGGTGAAATAAGTGTAAGGGCTACATCTCCTACGAAATCGTGGGAAAATGTAATGCTGATTCCACATACTCCCTGACCGCCTGATGCTAAGTTATTATTAGAAGCTCCTTGTATCTGAAAACTGATAAGGGTCGTATCATTGTCTATAATAGGCACACCTTGTGCTAGATCGCACTGAGCATATACATGCGGATTAATCATGCAGGAAAGCATGATGATAGTCATAGATAGTCTAAAAAAATTCAAAATCAAATCTTGGTTATTACAAGAATTCTGGGGCAATTTATCACATATTGTCTATTTCATGTGTTAAGTAAACACTTGATGACAATAAGATGACAATATAAGTAATAAATCCGCTGCTTCAATTACCATATGAGGTCAATTTCCTAACAAAATGCCCTATTCACCAAGTAATATTCTTGTAAACTTCAAAGCCATGCACCCAAGAAAAGGGAGCTCAATGCCTATACATTAGGTCTTAAAAACTACCATTTCGAATCGTATAAAGCTTTATAAATCTGAGTAGTTCATACTGTAGCTTATATTCCATATGAATATCTACCTCACTATCTCCACTTTCTTAGTGATTACTTTATTTTGAACACGTAAATTCATCAAGTAAACCCCTATACCTAAATGGCTTAAATCTATGCGATGCATTCCGAGACTCTTATCTACTTCTCGACTTACTAGCCGTCGACCTAATAAATCCAGAACTGTAATTTCTTCTACTGCATGATCCCCTTCAATCGTAAACCATCCTTCACTAGGATTAGGGTACACCGATACA
>CAZFJO010000450.1:0-2738 GCA_964518915.1 uncultured Saprospiraceae bacterium | reverse complement strand
GTAGTAGTCTAAACTCCCAAGGACTTGAAGCATTTTATACCATACCTTCTCCTACAGGCCCTCAGAGATTAGCAGTAGCAACGCTTAATACGTTTTTAACAACTAATGTAAATACCCAGATGTTTTCTTTGGCCTTTGGCCGAAGGGGCTCTGCAAGTCAAGACACTTCCAATGGACGTCTTGAAATCATAGGGTTCGTTTTTGATTATGAAGGTGAGTAGAAGGGCAGATCAATCATTTTTTTTTGGTCTCTGATTCCAATTGTAATTAAAAAAATAATCAAAGATGCAGACTATAATTCCTCATATCATCACTTTGTAGTCAAGCACTATTCTATGATACGGATGAGAATCCTGAATTTAAATCTACGCTTCTGACCTTGAAGTTTGGCCATTCAAAAAAACTATTTTTCAAGCACTCATCTCGGACGGGCTGAACCCGAATTCTTCCTTAAAGCATTTAGAAAAATAGGAAGCATCGGTGAATCCCGTTCGAAAAGCTATCTGGGATACACCTTCACTTTTTCTAGACAATAATTCCTTAGCTCTATGCAGCCTGACGGAGCGGATCAATTGGTTAGGAGACTTATTGGTAATCGCTTTTATTTTTCTCTGTAGTTGTCGTTCGCTGATGCCTACTTCCTTGCATAATCTATCTACACTATAGTCTTCATTATCTATGTTGCTGTACGTAACCTTGAGTACTCTTTCTAGAAGAAGACCATGTTCTTCTTGTTCTAGGCTATAAGCCCCATAACCCTGATTGCTATCAGGAAACCGATCCACTACTTTAAATAATGGAGAAAAGGCTTGTCTATTCTTGTCTGTACTTAGTGCTGAGAAGGCTAGCTCAGCTTCCGGAAGAAGATGCTTGATGGACTGACTCACAACTATTTCTGATTCAGCAGCGAGATGGCAGATAGATTTTACCTTGGCAAGGGTGTGTCCATCTTTTAGTTGACCTCTATCCATATAACATTCTCCTAGATGAAGCCCAGCCTTTAGGTTTAAGCGAGCAGACTTGATGCTCTGTTGTAGATCTAGAAAACAATGCACAGCCTTACTTGGGCCATCGAAGTAAGCAAGGATGGTTCTATCATCCATATAAGCAATATGACCTCTGTACTTATGGATGTGATATTTCTCTATTTTATTAAGATCTAGGGTTATAAATGATTGGTCATTTTCTTGTGTAATTCTATGTGTGATCTTAGCATATACGAGGGTGAGCAACTGAGCTTGACTCTCACTGAATGGCTTTAAGCCAGCAATGAATTGTTCCATTTCTGTCAGCACTTCTGATGTATTTCCAGCCCAGAAAAGATGATCGCTTCCTGAAAACTCTACAAAGCGAGCTCCTTCTATACGATCAGCAATGAATCTTCCTTCCTCGATCTTGACATCTATGTCGTGGGTCCGCTGCATCATAAGCGTCGGCACCTTAATGCTAGGAAGAATATCGATGATATCTACCTGGGTGTTCATCTTAGTCAATACAAGCGCTGCGCTCGGACTGGCTCCCGATCTGAAGTAACGTGCTAGCCAATCCATAAACTTCTTATCCGTGGCCTTAGAAGGTGCAAGGTCTTCTAGACCCATATCACCGCTTCCCCAGTGATTCTCAATCATATCATACACCTTCTGTCGCTCGGCTACGGTAGGAGCCCATGGGTATTCAGTAGAATGCACTCTTTTAGCGAAAACCCCAAATGTTATCAAGGCAATTGTTCTATTAGGATAAGTAGCCGCAAAAAGAGCGGACACAGATCCACCTTCAGAATGACCGAATAGAATGGCTTTATCTGACTGGACAGCATCCATTACCGCTCTGATATCATCCATGCGTTCTTCTATTGTAGACAATTCTACAATCCGATCTGACAATCCAGTACCTCTTTTATCGAATAAGATGACCCTATGTTGATCGGCAAGCTTGCTCAAAAAATGTACAAGTTCAGGACAATCCCACATAAGATCGATATTAGATATCCAACCAGGAATATATATTATATCCGTGGGCCCTTCTCCAAATACTTGGTAGGCAATATTGATGTGCCCACTTTTAGCGTAGCGGGTTTCTGGTTTTGATGCAAGTGGGGAATTTCTTTTCATAATAATGCAATCGTATAATGTATTATCTATAACACCTTATCATCCTTAGTTTTCTTCAAAATAACATATCTATTTAGCTACTAAGTATTTCAGAAAGTCATCTTTATGTCAAAATGATTAAACGGTTAATCATCGCTTTTTACCTTTTTTTAGATAGGCATAAAAAATCCTGCTGTCTTTCATTATATGCCTTGCCGCTTTTGTCTTGGTCAATATAGCAATGGGAGAGAAATGAATCAGTATGATCGAATTATACCGACTAAAACAGAATTAGTTAATATGCTAGGTTATTCAAGTCAATGATCAATTAGGGCTGCCTTGCTTTAAAGTTAGAATGCCCCGACTGAGATAAGAATTGTCAAGATGAATATTAAGTAAGCACTTCCCGTCTACCATGTTGTTTTTCATAATTACATCATATACATATGAAAAAGGGTTGGAACATCAATATCGATACTTGGAAGTGATGAGGTGGTTTTTCGTTTTTAACCTGAATAATAAACCAAAGAAATTATTCTAATTCAAGGGTGATTAATATATCCTTAATTCTACATGGAATAATGAATTTTCAGATGTGACTTTATACCTTTGCACTCAAGATTGTTATTCGTATGAGCTGTGTTACAT
>CAZFJO010000449.1:0-2748 GCA_964518915.1 uncultured Saprospiraceae bacterium | reverse complement strand
CTGAAAACACGTTGTATCCTTGATCATGAAAAAGTAGAAGTCTATAGTCTCCTGCATCTTGCGCTTGAAAATTCTCAATAGTATACGTATCGAATGGAAGCCCAAACGGAAGAAATGAATTTTCTTTAAACCACTGACCACCAGTATCTGGGCAAGTGCCTGGATCGAACGGAGCAGACAATGTTACTGTGGACCCTAGGACAGTTTTTTGATCTTGAGGCTGCTCGATAAAAGAAGGCAGTACCACAGCTGCATCCGAAATCCAGTTAGATGATGCTCCGCTTAAAGCAAAGTTCTGCAAGGTTCCACTTACATTGGTTCCTGTATTAAACGATGGGTTTAAGATAACATTCGGACCATTGTTAGCTCCTGGGTCACCATCACTAAATGTATATTCGGCATATACACTCACATTAAAAGTACACCATCGTCTAGTATTAATTTCTGTTTCGGTTATAGCGGTATTATGGATCCGAAGAATATCTATAGACCCATTAAAATTAGGTGTACCTCCAAGCAATCCAGCATTTCCTATTTCAAAATCTGCAGCACCGGTAAATGCAGCTGATTCATCACTGGTAATTAGTTCCCCATCATAATAAATGAATCTATTGTGCTGACCGGTCACTAACGGGTCATAAGTCATAGCATAATGATGCCACTGACCATCATCAAGTACAGTTGCGTCTAGGTCATTTCCGAAAAAAGCGAATCGTATGATTGTAGGACCTACCCATCCTATGTGTATATATTTATTCAGGGAAAGTTCTGTTCCTTTAGAATAGACCATATCGTAACCTGCTCCCACATCCTTCTTAGCCCAAAACTCTACAGAGAATGCAGCATTAGCATGATCAGGTCCAGAAGGAAAACTGATATAGTCATCTACCCCATCGAAATTAAGAGAGCCATTGACTTGAGCCTCCCCATATGATGAATGAAACAATAAAGCAATAAAAAGGATAATGGTTAATTGTAGTTTTTTCATTTCTGTGTTGTGTAGAATTCTAGAATAAACAAGGGTTTCAATTCTCAAGGTTCTTTAAGTAGGCAATTACCTCATTTTTCCTTCTTCTTGAAACAGGAATTTCTATTTCATGGTCAAGGACGAGGCTATTAGACTTAAAGAAATAAGACTTTATAAAAGAGGGGTTTATCAGATAACTGTGGTGAACACGCAGGAAGGTTGATCTCAATCTGAAATCAAATGACTTCAAGGTTTTTGAAATTACAAGTTCAGATTTATCAACCATCCTGATCCTGGTGTAATTGCTATCCGATTTTAAATACATTATCTGATTTAAACGGATCACCTCTATCGAATCTAAGGTGGTAACAACCAGCGTTTCTTGGTTTTTTGATTTTACTATATGTCTGACTTCGGGATCAGATATTCTAGCATAGTTATGCAGGGGAAGAAGAGGCATAATAGATGGTTTTTAAGAATAGGAACATTCTATCCATTGACTTCAATTCTCAATCTTTTTTGAAATAGAAAACAATGAATGTTTGTATCAACAAATATCAGAACAATAAACATAGATCACTGAGACATTCTTCCCAAACTTTAGGATTGCTTGAGAAAAGCATAGGACAGATCGCCCAAAACATAGGACAGATTGCCCAGCAGCCTTTAAACTGAGGGGATGTCATCGAAAAAACCTTTAAGTCTATTAGAAATAAATATCTTTATCCCAAGCCAATAAAAACCATCATACACTCATCAATCCATATAGTATATAATGCTATTCTTTTTACCTTGTAAAAAACACCTTCTCTCACTCTCCTTTCTATTCTTATCGCTTCTAAGTATAAGTCAGATAACTCCACAAGAAATTGATTCTTATGACAGCATGATGAAAAAGATCATGGAAACCAGTGCTCATGATTCTATTAAATTACAGAAGCTGTTAGACCATGTGAATCAGCTCGATCCTGTTTTTTCGAGACTGCCCTTTATATACGTACAAGAAGGAATTAAAATCGCGAAACAGCAAGAGCTCCTTGATTATGAAGGAGCACTATACGACAAGCTCGCATCCATGTATAAGGAACTAAGTGCCAAGGATAGTTCTGAAATGGCTCATGAAGAAGCATTGCGCAGTTATATAGAGGCTGAAAATAAGATGAAAGTCTTCCAGATGCACCTAGAACTGACTAATTCCTATGCATACAACGATCAAGCTGATAAATCTCTTGAGCATGGATATAAAGCTCTAGAGTTAAGTGAAGAAATGGACTACGAAGAAGGCATCGGAATGGCATACTCTTATATGGCCGGAACCATGCATAACTTCGATGAATCCGTAAAAGCAGTAGAATTTTTATATAAGACATTAGAAATTTTCCAGAAGCTTGATAACCCTGCCATGATAGCACATACTTATTCTTGTTTAGCAGACTTCGCTCCAGAACCTGATGAGAAATCACTGGAATATATCAATAAAGCCATCGATGTTATTAATGCACACCCAGAGATATATGACAGTGAAATGCCTCGTGCCTTATTTTACAGACTCAATATATATGAAAAGCTAGAAAATCACAGTGAAATAGATAAAAACCTGATATTAATAGACTCTCTGTTTGCCGGAAAATTGAGTCATTCTCAACAACATCTTTGTGATTTCATAAAAGCTAAAAACACTGTAGACCAGAAGAAGTTTATGGAAGGTAAAAAACTCCTACTTGACAACATCTCACACCCTCTAGTAGATATAAATCCTTACCTATACTACAACTATGAGA
>CAZFJO010000448.1:0-2749 GCA_964518915.1 uncultured Saprospiraceae bacterium | reverse complement strand
TGCTGTCTCTTATCATCTCCATAGCAGAAGAACTGTCTTTTCTGAAATCATCGAAAATAGTTTGGCTTGGATTCTTGAGCTTGGCGATTTCTGCTTTAGAAGATATACTGGTCATAACCGGACCTAAATTGTCGTGTAAGTTAGTGGCTATGCTAGACCTCATAATTTCTAGCTTGATTTTACGCTTTTGCCTCAAGTAAAAGAATAAGAAAAATCCAGATAACAACCCTAGGATTACAAGGACCTTGAAAAGTGTGGTTTCATAGAAGTAACGATCTACTTCGATGGGTATGAACAGGTTGTTGACGGGTTCCCATTCTCCATCCATTAATTTTCTTTCTACGTTTAGATGGTAAGTACCCTTTTTTAATTCGGGGAGATTGTACGCTCGTTCATCTCCTAAATAAATCCAGTAGTCTTGTATGGGAGTAATTTTCACCCTGACCGATTGATCCAGTTTGCTCGCTATGTCCTTGTTGAAAAATAGGGTTATATTTTCTTCATTCGGTTTTATTTCTATGGAAGGTTTAGGTTCGTTGTAGAAATGACTATGGAGGGTGTAATTGGATTTATTGTATGACTCTTTTTTATTAATCCTTAATTCGAAGTTGTTATCTGATTCGTCATATATTTCGTCCACATTGATTCTAGAAAAACCGTTTACCCCTCCGAAATAAAGAAAATTGTTATCTGAGAAGTAAGAATGGCGATTGAATTCATCGTGATTGAGGCCATCTTTTTCATAGAAGCTCTGCTCTAAATTTAATTCCGAAGAGTACAAGAAGAGTCCATCGAATGTACTTATCCATATAGATCGATTGTTATCCATTGTAATTCCAGCAATCGCAGTAGAGGTCAATCCAGATTCAGGGCCTAAATGCTTGGTTTGATCAGATTCAAGGTCATAAATGTAGGCGCCATCACCTATGGTACCTATAGAAACTAAGCCTTCTTCCTTATCTATAGATGAAACATAACTTCCAGAGAGGTGCTTCTTTAAAGAATCATATATAGGAACAATCTTTAACTGAGGTTCTGTAACCAAAGTATGTATGCCGGTGCTTGTACCTACAATCAGTAGTGAGTCATCTACAAGGATATCTGTAAAGTATTCATTGTTTTCTATCGTGAATGGGATTGATTCTGGCTGTAGGTTAAGTGTTTTTAAATCATAGGAGTAAAGATTAGATCCTATATTATCTCTATATGCTATCAACCATAAAACATCATGTACAGGATCTAAGTCTATGTCTCTGATCCTATTAGGGATAGGGTATTTCGTGCTTTCTCCGCTAGCAATATCATATTGCACTAAATAATTAACATCTCTATCAGAACAAGAAGAGAACCACAGAGACCCTGCATGGTGTATTAGATTATTGACACATCTTATGTCCATTTTCTGACCGTCAACGATGATGGGTAAGGGTTCCACATTGCCTGTTGAATCCATTCTGTATAAGTACTCAACCTCCCTTGCTATGTATATATGCTTGCCATCAGAGGTGATTCCCCGCATACTGAGGCCAGATTCTAGATAATCTTTATTGGTGGTGGTGTTCTTAAGGTGTGAGCTGAAAAAAGATTTGTATTTTATGTTAGACTCAGCGCCATAATAACCGCCACTTACAAACTTCTCAGTAAAGTCCTGGCCTGAAACGGTTGATAGAATGCTCGTGCCGAGTGAAAGATCTATACTCTTATGGAATGCGCCTGATGGTACCAACGATACCTTTTCTGTAAAACCATCTATATTGCCCCAGGCGGCCATGTAATTACTGTTCTCATCCGCCCATAGACCTTGTAGTTCTTCGTTTTTTCTTTCTGAGAAATATTCAATGAATGCATAGCCAGATTGGTTTTTCTCAATAGAATAGATGCTTCCTGAGTGTATAGATGTAAAAAGCAAAGGGTGCGATTTACCTGCAATGATGGCCATTTTACTATTCCTAAATTGTTGACCGCGAGGACTAGGGATGGTGAGGCTCGTTTTAGTAAGATTTTCTCTATCTATGATGTGTAATTGGTCTGAAGTTAAAACATAAAAATATAAGTCATCTAAGGCAAGCAATGGCTGATCACTGTTGATAGAGATTCCCAGATTTACTAAGTTTTCCTTTAACTGCCCTTCTTCTAGATTAGAGATATGGGCGATGCCATCGATACTTGCCAGTAAGTATATAGAGTCGTCCGCTGAAGAAGTAAGATCATGAACCGTTATTGATTCTTTCAATTCTACTCGTGATGGAGTTAATGAACCTAGCGGCATAAATAGGATATGGCTGCCATCTGTAGATAGAAAGTATTTACTTCCATTATAACCTTCTATGATTTTAGATATTCCCCTGTCAAGAACATTTCCTTGAGTAAGCACTCCGGCGTGCAGTAAATCTATACCATCGTATCTATACAATGCCGATGGCCCACTGATCCAATAATAACCTAATTGATCTTGGAAGATGTACTCGATTCTTATGCGTTCAGGGAAGTCTAGTGTGTTGACTTGATAGTCATATTGATTCTGACTAGACAACCAGAATGGCATTAATAGTAAAAATAGAGAGAAACTTAGTTTCTTCAGAATCATTGGAGCTAGCTTGTAATATCATTTAGACGCCTATACAAAATACATCTAAGTATACAAGTATATGAATATCAGATGTATTATCGAAGCTTTACCTACATGAATATGTAGGGTATGATATTAATACTATCCATTATATTTGGGCCAGCATCAGAGATATACTGT
>CAZFJO010000447.1:0-2761 GCA_964518915.1 uncultured Saprospiraceae bacterium | reverse complement strand
CATCTGCTGAAATTTCCATGGCTCCTAGAACGGTGAGATCGATTCTCCCACTTCTAATCATGGCGAAGCTGGTCGCAGAACTGAATATAGAAGACCCAGGAAGGGTAGTAACCGTCTGTTTTCCGGCGTTGATTAAATCTGCATCTACTTCTGCCTCGGTGGGAAATGGCCCCATTCCGAGTAACCCATTTTCAGATTGAAGTGTTACGTCTATTCCTTCAGGAATATAATTGGCAATAAGGGTAGGTATGCCTATTCCTAGATTTACGTAATAGCCATCTTTTAATTCGAGGGCTATTC
The DNA here is from genome assembly GCA_964518915.1 of uncultured Saprospiraceae bacterium. Classification (GTDB taxonomy): domain Bacteria; phylum Bacteroidota; class Bacteroidia; order Chitinophagales; family Saprospiraceae; genus JABDLO01. The sequence continues at coordinate 2,461 of CAZFJO010000447.1, read as the reverse complement.
TTTTAGCGATTCCATATTTATCTAGTGCCATTATTCTTGAATTGTTCTTTTTTCTATTCTCTTCTCATAATTCGATCCTTGAAAAATCCTATTGACGAATATCCCAGGAACATGGATGAAGTTAGGATCAAGCTCTCCATAAGGAACCAGTTCTTCTACTTCTGCAATGGTGATTTTTCCTGCCATGGCCATTTCTGGATTGAAGTTTCTTGCCGTTCCTTTAAAGATCAAGTTTCCTGCTGTATCTCCCTTCCATGCTTTTACGATGGCATAATCAGAATCTATAGCAGATTCCAGGATATAGTGTTTTCCATTGAACATTCGGACCTCTTTATTGCCTTGTACCTCAGTGCCATACCCCGCTGGGGTGAAAAAGGCGGGTATGCCTGCTCCGGTAGCCCGCACTCTTTCTGCCAAGGTGCCTTGAGGAATAAGTTCTACCTCTAATTCACCCGATAGAAGCTGCCGCTCAAATTCTGCATTCTCTCCTACGTAAGAAGAGATCATTTTTTTAACCTGCTTTTGCTGTAGCATAAGACCTATTCCGAAATCATCTATACCCGCATTATTAGATACACATATAAGGTCTTTTACACCTGCTTCTACCAGTGCTGTTATGCAGTTTTCAGGTATTCCACATAAACCGAAACCTCCCAGCATTAAGGTCATTCCATCAGCTATGCCTCGGATGGCTTCTTTCGCATTGTTTACCGTTTTACCCATAATTGATTATTGATTATTACAAATATACTTTTGTCTCCTAGACCTACATCATACATTTCTGATTTTATTAATTTCGATTATGGCTTATTTTTTTCGTTATTGTTGCATAGGATTGTAAAACTTCATTTGCGTAAGCGATAAAATGAAGACTCGTAACATATTCTAGCGTTTAATATCGTTCATATTGAAACTTAAGATTTACATGAAGTCAATATATAGTTATCGGATTCTTCCTCTACTGTTCCTTGTTACAATTTTAGGCTTAAACTGTAGCAGTGAACCACCAGAAATTATAATCGACACCGATTTTCAGATATATGTGGATCGATTCACAGCAGAAGCAGCGAAGCGCGGGCAGATCATTGATTTTACGGATACAGGATTGAAGCTAGAATTCGGGACAGTTCCAGCAGAAGCAGCTGGAGTGTGTAGTGAACTGGGAGGACCGATGGATGGTAGCCATGAAATCAGGATTAAGAAATCTTACTGGGATGGCCTTAACGATGCTCAGAGAGAAAGGCTAGTATACCATGAACTGGGGCACTGTGAACTTGCAAGACCCCATGATAATCAGATTTTCACTAACGGAGACTGGAAGAGTATTATGCGGGGATCACCACTACCTGAAGGTAAAACAGCCTTGGTTAATTATAGTGGCTCTAGAAAAGAATACTATATCGATGAGTTATTCAACCCAGGTACATCTACTCCTCCATGGCTGAATATAAGTGCTGGCTATAACGATGTGTCTCCAGATGATAAAGAGTTGTTGTATGCAGAAGATAATGTAGAAACATGGTCTGGAAGGCCAGCCTTAGTTGAAGGAGATAATTTCGAAATTGAAGTAACCATGGAACAAGTAAGGGGACTTGATTTCGTAGGATTCATGTGGGCAGGAGCCGACATTGCATCGGCTTTTCACTTTCTGTTTTTTGACGCTAATCAACTGTGGGTAAGTAGTGGCTCTGCCTTATATGGCGTCTTACATGTAATTGATTTTAATACCCAGAAGTCTTATGAGAAAAATACACTGACCGTAAGAAAACAGGGCGATTTCTATTTCTTCTTCTTGAATGAAACTTTCGTTTATTGGTTGGATTATGAACCACTAAGGTCTACTTCTATTCAATCTTTAATAAGTACAGAGGCAGAAGTAGAAGTAGAAAAAGTTCGTGTGTATAAAATTCCTTAGCGGGCTTTTAATCCTATTTTCCACGGTTTCCACTTATAATCGATATAGGTCAATTTCTGATTGTGTATTATCTGTGGGTCTCTGATGAGATAGCCTCGATTTAAAGTTTCAATGGCTAGAAATCCAGGCAACATAGATAGTTCCTTCCATGCATTGATCATTCCTTCAGACCACCGCACATCATCGAAAAGGACCACTGATTTTTCGTTCAGATACGGTCGAATCAGGTTGAAGTTATCCATGGTTGCCTGATAAGTATGGTGACCATCGATGTAAGCAAGATCTACCGATTGAATTTCTTTAAGTAGTGTAGGTAGTATATCTTGAAACTTACCTGTTTTCTGTACGATGTTTTTTAAACCTAGGAGGTTGAAGTTCTGCTCAGCAATATACGCAGTGGATGGATTTCCTTCTATCGTGTATACTTTTCCAGATGGAATTGCCGTCGCCATATAAGAGGTGGAAATCCCGAAGGAAGTGCCAAGTTCAAGTACAGTTTTGGCCTGAAGATGAAGGCATAGATTGTGTATCTTCCTACCTTCTTTA
>CAZFJO010000446.1:0-2768 GCA_964518915.1 uncultured Saprospiraceae bacterium | reverse complement strand
TACTTACACAGTAAGGTGTAGGAGGCTTGGTTTCAACTATAAAGATATCTATGTCACATACATCAATGTTACCACATCCATCATATAACTTCCATCGCGCTTTAATAGGACTATCTTCTACGTTAAACTGAAAGAAATCTCCCATAGCATCTACAAGATCTATCGTCACTGATTTTCCTGTTCTTCTATAAGTTACTTCATAAGTCCCGTCCTTATCTAGGTCTAATCCTAACTCCCAGTTGTATTCACGCGTGGGGCATGGATCTTCATCAGGGTCTACTGCCGTATTGCTTAGGCTGAGCTGAGTGCTGCACATCGTACCGTCTACACTGTAAGTCTTATCGTCACAATCTTCGACCGTAGGTCCTACATTATCAACTACTTTAACCACCTGAACGAAGGTAAACACACCACTTTCATGCGGGGTTGTACTATCTGGATCAGGATTACAAGACGTAGAAGAAGTCGATTGTGGCTGCTCGTACCACAAACTGTAGAAGAATGAATTATTCTCCTTGAATGCATCGTAGATGCACCAGTCAATAACAGTATATTCTGTCACGATTTTACGACAAGCATCTTCTTGAAAAAAGAAGGTATCTGCTTCTATGTTAATACCTACAAGCTGGCAGGCACTGTTGTCTATAATTATTTCAGCTGGCATCTCAGGATCACATGTTGCCTCTAGATTATCTTCCGGCCATGCAATGTCATCACACGACAAGTCTCCCTTATAATAAACAGAAATAATCTGTCTATGTGAAGCGACAATTCCTTTACTACTCCTTACAAAATAGTCAATGTAACCATGTCCATACCCACAAGTATAATCGAAAGTTCCATATACATCGTCATCCTCGAACCATACAGGTCCGATGGTGTCAAATGGAAGGTCAGCACATATACCTGTCGCTGTAAATCCTCCTAGATCTACTAAAGATTTCAAGTCGAAATCTTCATACTCGTGGCAGAATAAAGTAATATCATCAACATCGATTATAGGAGCATTGGGATCTTCGGGCTGAACTATGGCCCATATGAGGTTGTAATTATCCGTAAGGCCATTAACGGTATCTCCATATACGCCTGATTTGTTACCGTCATCCCATACACGCATTTCAACTTTTACTGAATCACCTACATCTTCACAACAGAATCGAACAAATGGACCGAAATCATCCACTTCGTCGAATATGCCATCTTTATCTTCATCGCATACATCGCCATCTAGTCTTCTGATCTCTAAAAACACATCTGTACATTTGTCGAAAGAGCCATTGTCTATACTTTCTGCGAATACCTTAGCAGTAGGTCCATCCTCGGAAGTCTGAACTATACTTACTACAGAATATTCTAAAGCAATGGCTACAGGGGGTACTTCATCTATTACGGTTACGGAAGTTATGGCTGGTTCTCTACTTGTATTGCCACAACAATCCTGAACATAAAATTCGAAATTATACGTACCACTAGGTACCTCAAGGGCAAAATAGCCTCCATCGTCCATTCCAATTGTTAATCCGTCTGGACTTAATACTGTAAAAGTATAACTTTCATCAATGGTACAATTATCCGTTACTACTGGCACAGGCAAGTAGTACTTCTCAATCTGGCAATTCCAAGGATCTACGCTACGCGTTCCCTCGCCAGTGAATCCTATAATTGTAGGTGCGACCGTATCCTGAAGACTGATAATCTGCTTAGCCTTAAAGGACTCATTCGTGCACCAATCAAGAACCCTCCATGATCGGATGATCTTACGACTATTGTAACAATCTTGTCCCTGGCAAGCCGGCAAGACTTCATCAGAATAAGTAAGGATAATATTGCATATCTCTATGATATCCTGACCATCCATCATGATGTCAACACCATCAAGTTGTGCCATTCCTGTCGTAGACGGCAACGAGTCATCTATACAATCTCCTGAAAAATCTTCCGGAAAGGTGATACTCGTGGCTAAAATCGGAATAATCTCATACCAGTATGAATGCTGAGAAATGTTTCCTGCCCAGTCAACTGCAGAGTATATAACTTCCACAGTATCAGAGATTTCACAATCTCCACTTGAATGATACTCATAAGTAGGACCTAAGAGTTCTACACCCTCACAGTCTACTATTCCACCTAAGATCATCATTTCGAGAGCCTCCTCGTCGAAACCATTATTATAATCTACGCATGAAAGTGGACAGGGAGCATCCTGTGTACAAAATTCGGGAAATATCGGTCCATCCTTATCCTCAATACTGACGTAACCCCAGCAACTGTTACCCCCACATTCTGTAGGTTCTGAAGCAGTTACTTTTAGTGTCTGTCCGATATAGGAACCAGGAATAATGGAAGTAGGAAGTACATTTCCTAGTTGATCTTCTATTGATATTAAAACTCCCGTAAGATCCGCGCTTGATCCTTCAAGCAAGGTCTCTGGTGTAATCTCAACTTCACATAAACTACCCAAATTGATGTTCAGTTGATTATTACATGCCCAATTATCCACAGTAGGACACTGTGCTTGGGCACCATTAAATGGTAAAACTGTCAACAATCCTAAAACCAACAAAGAAAATAGTTTGGGGTTTAGAACTGAAAACTTCTTTAGTTGAACTACACACAATCTGATCACATCCCGTTGGTTGCCGGAAGCTACTGAGCTTTCCGGACGATACATCTGTACCATCGGAATTGATTTAGATTATGTAATAAATATTGTCAGGCTACTTCTAGCCATCGTGTGTAGTTTAATTATAATGAGATATACATATCCA
>CAZFJO010000445.1:0-2782 GCA_964518915.1 uncultured Saprospiraceae bacterium | reverse complement strand
ATATACTTACTTCAGCATACAACATCAACGATCAGAAAAATTTCACCCTTTACCTGAACGAATTGGAGGAATATAGACAGACGAATTATAAGAAATTTAATTCCAACACACAGATCACTTCCTTCTTGTATGTACACAGTGGTAGACTGACACACTTCTTTATGACCGGTGACTTCGAAAAAGGGCTTTCTGTAGTTCCTAAAACGATCAGAAGGTTAAACCGTTACAAAGACAAACTGGATGTACATCGAGTTATGGTCTTTTATTACAAGATCGCATGGATGTATCTCGGTGCTGAAAACACAGAACAGAGTTTAAAGTATCTAAATAAAATCATGATATTATCCGTAGGTTCATTGCGAGAAGATATCCAGTGTTACACACGTCTTATGCACCTTATGGCCCATTATGATCAGAAGAATTACCACATTATAGATTACTTAGTAACAGGAGCAGAAAGTTTTTTCCGCAAGATGAAAACCCTAAACAAACTTCAAGAAGATACTTTGGTATTCTTTAAGAATATAAGAAAGGCTCCTCTTAATGATCGTAGAGAACTCTTCAGAAAGTTCCTAGATGACTTAGATAAAATCCTTCTCGACAAGTATGAAAGCAAAGCGCTCCTTTATCTAGATATTCATTCCTGGGTGAAAGCTAAAGTAATCGGTGCTTCTCTAAGTTCAGTCACTATGAAAAAAAACAGATCGCATGTCTAACCCGAAATACAGAGTTTTAACAAGTGATGAATTAGCACTTCTCGAAAAGGAGTTTGTAGATTTTCTGGTAATCAATGGTATAACCGCAGATGACTGGGTCAAGATAAAAGAACAAGATCAAGAAACATCTGCTTCTATGGTTACAGCTTTCAGCGATGTCATTATGGAAGGCGCACTCAGAAAAACGTTTTATCTAGAGAAAATAGACAAGCATAGAATTGCTTCGATTCACTTCCAATCTGAACAGATGGTCCTATCGGCAATGGAGGCACCTCTAGGCAGCATTGCTGATTTTACAGATCAAGGATTCATAAAAAAAGCAACAGCAGAGGCGCCATCTTATCTAAAAACTTATACAACCTCAGAGAACTATCCTAAATCAAGAGAAGAAAGTATATACTACTTCACTACCCTAGGATGGCTCGTATCAGACGGCAAACTATACAAGGCACTTGCTCTTGCAAGTACCAAATAAAAAAATTGCCTCTTGAATTAAAATCCAAGAGGCAATCGCCGATTTTCTTCTTGAATTCAATCAAGAAGAACAGTAGGTATTAACCTGAATTTATTCTATCAATATCAGTTTCATTGTCTTCTGATACTTTCCTGTTTTCAGATTGTAGTAATATATTCCAGAACTAGGTAAATCATCTTTATTCAGTTCTATTACATTTCTACCTTGAGGATAGAACTTACTGTGATTCACTACCATTTTTCCACTCATATCTACAACACTTAAAGTTACTACTTGATCACGATCTAGATCGAACGGAATCAATGTATTGTCAGAAAATGGATTAGGAACATTCTGATACAAGACAGTTGATTCAATTACTTCCGTTGTAAATTCTAACGAAATGTCAGCGGCATCTAATCCAGCATTAACGTAAGCTCTATTTTTCAAGCGCTTGTCAACTAAACCAACAAGATCAGACAATCTGCCATCTTTCTCTGCTATGAACCTAAGTGAAAACAACGGCTGATCAGAATCATTCATTGCTTGTACTTGCCCTAGAGCAAAGATCATATTACCCTCTTCATCAACTCTATAGTTATGAGCTTGTACCGCTGCTTGGCCAGGTACCACATCGATAAACGACACATCCGTTCCCTGCAAGTTAAATTGAATTCCATGGATCGATTCTCCGTCTACATTGTATACAGGCAACTCAATAAGCTCGCCTTTTACAACTCTTGAATCTTGCATACCTAGCGCAATAGATATAGAAGATCGTGTAATTCCTGCACCTCTCAAGCCATCTACTCCAGAGCAATCAAGGTCACCCATCTTCACTGCAGCAAAATTATTATCCAATGCATCTCCATCGAAATCATTGAGTGTAATGGTAGATTCGAAACCATCCAGAATGGTAGAAGCATCCAGCGTCCCATCATCTACTGGAAACTGCCATGAATCAACTATTGCAAATTCTGTAGCCACACCAGTAATAATCCGATTGATAAGAATGATATCTATGCTAGATAGTGCACCGTTATTATCTACATCTCCTGCTAGCAATTGATTAGGATCTGTAATAAGCTCCTCTTCCATTATATGCTTTTCAATAATCACCACATCCCTAGAATCAAGCCCCACTTCATCATCACCATCTCTAGATACTGAAATCGTATAGTTACTTCCGAATGGCTGTCTGTCAAATGAAAATGCTCCGTCATCTCCTGTCAAGAAAGTCGTCGTTTCTGTCCCATCATCTAAAGTGACAATAGCTCCAGCAACACCGTTTCCTTCTTTAGCGGCTACTCTACCAGCTATCAACCCATCTGTATCCTCACAAGCATTGCTGTTGTCTTGTAAGATGAGATTAACTACACAATAATCTGTGTTAAGGTCATCATCATGCACAGAAAGCTTGACATCTCTTTCAGGTAGATCTGCACAAGAGAATCCCATACCAGAAGTCGATGACTCAGGATCCCATCTCTGAATACCAGGTCCAGGATATAAATCAGCACTCACTTCTACACCTTCGAAGTAGTCTCCTTCAGTTTCTCTTGAAACGAATTCTCCAGCTTCGAAATAATGAACCTCATCCAGTTTACTGACT
>CAZFJO010000444.1:0-2794 GCA_964518915.1 uncultured Saprospiraceae bacterium | reverse complement strand
GATCTGATTGTCTATATAAAATGGTATCAAGATCTGCTCAATCGCATCCTTATCAAATGAACAATCCGCATCCAAGTGGACAATAAGCTTACCTGTTGTGTACCTGAGTGCAAGGTTGGCAGCAGAGGCTTTTCCTCCTCTCATATCGTTCCTTAAAAACAATGTAATCAACCCTCTTTCTTGTAAGTTCTTTCCTATTATCGGTGTATCATCATCGCTTCCATCGTCAACAATAATCAGCTCGAAGTTTCGATAAGTCTGCTCTGATAATGACGTTACCAATTTATATAGGTGCTTGCCTTCATTCTTACCAGGGACAATAATAGACACAAGTGGATTCTCTGCGAATAATTTCTTTCTACCGGACTCCCACTTTCTATCTCGCAAGTTTTTTACAAAATGAAAATACCAGGCAATAACATAATCTATCAGGATATATCTAGTAAACTCAAATAGAAAAAAATACCAGAATATCCTTACGAATTTATATAAGCCTACTTCTTTCCAATAGAGAATATATTCTGGAAATATCTGTTCGATTATAGATTGCACTACCCAGTTACTTTTTCGTACTGAATTCTTACTCCACCTTTTTCTGACAACCTATTATCAACAAGGAGTTTATCTAGGTTATACTGGACCACCTCCATAAGTGCATCTAGTTGAGAGGATGAGTAATTCAGAAGTAAGGATTCAACTTCCATTAAATCGTTGACTGTAATCAAGTCGTTCTTTTTCTGATATGAATGAACAATTCCTGCCAGTTCTTTCATTAACTTCTTATTCATTTCTTGACTAAGTCCTGCGGTAAGGTTGCCATGAAGGCTTACGATCATCTTATAGAGGTTATTGTTGTAATCATTGATCTTTCCGAGTTCATGCTTCTCTAGTATTTTAAAGATACTGTAGGGGCTGAAATTCCCCGTTTTATTTTCTAGGGACAATGACTCTGAAACATCATCATAAGAAGACTGAGTTGCATATGCTCTGCCCGTTTCAGAAACCACTACATCGGTTACAGGATATGATATTATCTGTTTTAAAGAACTCTGGGTACCGCAATCTACACAAGTTGCCTTCATTACACTTTCTTGCGATGAATGGGCACACACATTACAAGTAAGGATTTCAGAAGGCTTGTCATAATCAATTCCGATGTGTTTTAATTCCTTATCACACTTGGGACATGACATATCTTTGCCAGAATTAAAATCAGATTCTGGACCGACATATGCACACCTGAAATGGTGGATTAAGTGTTCTGATGAAAGATCATGCGATCCACAAGATGCGCAAGTTTCTGCGAAATGGAGAAAGCCACTATTACATGACGGGCACGCATTAATATTGTCTACAATTGTTTTTCCGAACCACCCTTTTTCAGTATACTTTTTCAATAGCTTCAGATGGTTAAGATCCGTCTTATCTAGAGCCATATGGTTTAATGTCGGATATCTATAACCGATTTTAGAATCTCTATCTCTGACGGCATAGAGGTCCTTATCTCTTGAAAGTAGAAACCTTATCAACTTCACTATCAATCGATCATCTGATTGAGAAGGCAAGGGCAGCTGTTCGTATCTTGAAATATGTACATTTAGTTTATCAATCAATTGTGTATTGATAGAAGGGCTATGCTCGTTATAGATACCATCGAGACATGTATGATCCTCGATCATGTTGCTGCCGAAAACAGGGATCAGGTACGCAGAATCGTGCATCCGTATAGGGTGCAATAAATCAAGGCTATCGATAATCAACGCATGAAAATTATAGTTGTCTAGTTCTTGTATCTGAGAGGTACTCTTTACATGCAGAAAGATATACCCCTCATGATTTAATATTACTGCTTTGGCGTGTTGTAGCAAGGGTGTCAATCTCATATTACTTATATTTTAAATCTCAATTTTTTAATACTCACATTCATTTTATAAAAATTCTTCCATTCCTTTCCTTCTTCCTTATTAATAGGGATTACATCTGCGACGATATTTCGTTCTGTGGGTTCGTGTTTCTTCTGTAACTCAGAAGGCAAGGCATAGGTAGATATGTGAAACTTATTGATCATGCCCATGCTTTCTGTACCATCGGGAAAGGTTACGACTACTTCATCTCCTATTCTTACATGTTGCATTTCATCTGGATCAAAGAAGGTAGATATTGCTACATCTTCCGTTCTATGGATGGTCAGTAATTCATCTTTTCTATAGCATATCTCATTTTCTTCGAAGAAGATTTTACCTACTAAGCCATCATAGGGAGAAATAAAATATCGGAAAGCCATTACCGGAGATGTCTGACTGTAAACAGATACCTGAGAGATTTCTGATTTCTGGATGGACAAGTCTTGTAGATATTTTTTATTATATTTTATTTCAGAGGACAGGCTGGAAATTTCTGCTTCTACCTTAGCCGATTGATCCTGAAGGTTCTTATAATTATTGTACCCTTCATTTACGCCAGCAAGCAGAAGATTTTTTCTTGATTCTAAGTTTTTCGAAATGGTTTTAAGCAAGTCTTTCTTATAACCCAATGAGATTTTATTCATCTCAATTTTCTTCTCTGCTTGATTCATCTCACGAGTTATCCACTCTGGAATCTTAGTTAAAGATGTTGTTCTTTTAGAATCAGTGGCGTTATTGATGTCTTCAATAGAGTAGGAAAATAAGGTGTCGCCGCGGACGACTTGACTCCCCTCTTCTACTTTCATATTAATCAACTTAATATCCTCAGTAAAATTTACTACCTGCTTAGGTAGATCGATCTGTCCATCAGCTACAACTATAGCTATACC
>CAZFJO010000443.1:0-2804 GCA_964518915.1 uncultured Saprospiraceae bacterium | reverse complement strand
AATCCATCTTGTAAGTAGCGTCTGGTTTTAGTGCAAGCTTTTTCTTAATCTCTTCTTTTATTGTTTCTTCCATTTTCTTGTCTCCAGATTTACATGCAATCAAGTGACTAAAAAACAAAGCACTTAGAGATAGTTGTGCTGACTGCTTGAGAAATGTCCTTCTAGTTTTCATGGATGGATGTTTTTAATAGATTAAATTTTTATAGAGTAAGATTTTTCTAAACGATTAGAATTAGCCATTAATATTTTTGACAATATTTTTGATTTCTTGCTCTTCTGATTTTGGATAGATTAGCAAGGCCTTTTCTTCGTCGATAACTATGTAATCTTTGAGTCCTTTTATAACTACAATTTTGTCATTACTACTCTTAATGATTGATTGATCAGTGTCTATTAGAAATGTGTTGTCACCTAAGTTTACGGTACCAGCTGCATCTTTATCTAAATATGCATGAAGACTGTTCCATGTACCTAAATCAGACCATCCGATGTCGGCAGGAATGGTGTATACATTTTCAGCCTTTTCGAGGATGGCATAATCAACTGAAATCTTGGGAGTATCTGGATATACTCGATTTATATAAGATTGTTCTTGATCTGTGTTAAAACAATGAACATCTTGAGACAAGATCTTAATTATATCTGGGGCATTTAATTTAAACGACTGAATCAAGTCTGCCGCTTTCCAGATAAATATACCTCCATTCCAGAAATAGTTTCCAGCAGCAAGATATTCTTTAGCTACATCAAGTGAGGGTTTTTCCTTGAATGATTTAACCTTTAGTGGGTCGATGTGTGTATTCGTAATGGTGGATTCGTTTACTTCTATGTAACCATATCCTGTATCTGGTCTTGATGGTTTAATGCCGAGCGTGACAATAGAGTTTTCGCTTTCCGCAAATGCAAATGCATGTCTTATTTTCTCAAGAAAAATTTCTTCTTTTAGAATGACATGGTCTGAAGGAGCAGTTACAAATACGGCATCAGGGTTTTCTGATAGTATACGCAAAGCGCTGTAAGCGACACAAGGTCCGGTATTATTCCTAGAAGGTTCGCAGAGTATGTTTTTTTCTGGTAACTCCGGTATATGTTCTTGGGTAAGTGTTTTATATTTTTCATTGGTGACGACTAAGATTCTTTCTGTAGGAACCAGTTTAACGAAGCGCTCATAAGTCAACCTTATCAATGATTTTCCTACACCTAGTATGTCTAAAAATTGTTTAGGCTTTTCTTCTGTGGAGGCTGGCCAGAATCTGGATCCAACTCCTCCTGCCATGATGGTTATGTAATAATTCTTAGACAATTTTTATGAGTGGAGGTTAGATATTATGGTGACAATTCTTGCTGCAGTTTTACCATCCCAGAGTTTCGGAATACTCCCTTTCTTCCAGTCTCCCTGAGTAAGCTTACGCAAATGTGGGATTATGTTCTTAGGGTCGGTGCCTACAATTTCATTGGTGCCTATGGTAACGGTTTCAGGTCTTTCAGTAGAGTTCCTTAAAGTCATACAAGGAATACCCAGTACGGTTGTTTCTTCAGTAATTCCACCCGAATCAGTTATTACCCCTAGACTGTTTTTAATAAGAAATATAAATTCAAGGTATGACATAGGACCTGTTATGAGTAGGTTTTCATAATTCATTCCCAGCTGATCGTACATCTTCTTAGTTCTAGGGTGCATCGGAAAGACCACCTTTCTGCCTTCTGTGTGATCATTTACATTTTGCAATAAACTGCTAAGGCTCTGCATAGCATCTACGTTTGATGGTCTATGGAGCGTCATGACTATGTAATCCTTTTCTTTAAGATTATTCTCAGAGAATAATGGTGGTTGTTGTAGTCTCTCTAAATTTCCAAGTAGAGAATCAATCATTGTATTGCCTACGAAAAATATTTTATCTTCAGTATGCCCGAGAGCATGCAGATTTTTATTGGCAACTTCTGATGTTGTGAAAAAGTAATCGGTAATGCTATCTGTAACCATCCGATTGATTTCTTCTGGCATTTTTTCATCTCCAGATCTTATTCCTCCTTCAACATGAGCTACCTTGACCCATTCTTTCTTAGCTGTAATGGAGCACGCCATAGTAGAAGTAACATCTCCTACCACTAGGCATAGATCTGGTTTCCATTCTTTTATGGCTTCTTCATATTTCATCATAATGTTTCCCGTCTGCCATGCAGCCGTTCCACTTCCTACGCCTAGATTTATATCTGGTTGCGGAATGTTTAATTGTTCGAAGAAATCATCACTCATCTTCTTATCATAATGCTGCCCGGTATGGATAAGCCTATATTCAATTTTATCGTTTTCCTTTTCAGTATTATGCTTGTGTATAGCATGAACGATAGGGCCTATTTTCATGAAGTTAGGACGCGCTCCTGCTATGATGTCAACCTTTCTCATTTAATCAGATTCAATTATTTTGATAAAATAATTCTATCATGATATTGTTTTTAATGTTATTGTGGTTTAGGTAATGAAGGGAACCATTTTTCAGTAACCTGATTATTGGGAATGAGAATTACCCAAGCGGTAGCAATTATTATTTTAAGGTCTGTAAAAAAAGATTGATTTTCAATATACCACATTTCTAACGCACCTTTATAAGGTGCAATTTCTTCTTTATAAAACTCATGTGCATCTTTACCTTTAGGTCTGTTTTCGAACAACTGCTCTTCATCTCGAAATACAATGGATCCTATTCCCGTAATTCCTGGTTTTACATTAATAATGTTTTTCTGTATGTCTTCTGGATAAGCGTTAAACGTTCTATCCACTAGAGGCCTCGGTCCTACTATAC
>CAZFJO010000442.1:0-2807 GCA_964518915.1 uncultured Saprospiraceae bacterium | reverse complement strand
TATATATAGAGACAATGAGCTTATCCAAAATATAAATGCTTCTTCCACGCTTTTCTCTGATGAACCAGGCAATCTGCAGGCAGGCGCATCACAAGCCATTCCAGGGAAAGAATACGTATATGAGGTAGAAGCTGTTATCAATGCATCTTTTACCTACTTGAGCGAAAAAGCGATAGACATAGGTTTTTCTCGAAGAAAAGGAAGATTGTCTGGGGAAGTATTGGTAACAGGTACAAGCAATGGTGTACCTGGAGTCGACATAGAAGTTGTAGGAATAGACAATTCAGAGCAGACTACTTATACTTATAATACGACAACAATTTCTGATGGATCATTCATTATAGAAGATATGTATGTAGGAACTGAGATTGAATATGTAATTTCCCCTAATTACCTGGACCATAATTTTCTTCTTGCAACAGGAGAAAGTTATACGCTGACGCCTGCATCACCTGAGGACAATACCATTATAATATTTGACAACACGGCTTATGTGGTCAGTGGTCAGGTTACTACAGATGGTACCGCTTGTGGCATAGGTGAAATTCTTGTCAATTATTATCAGACCATCAATGGGGTAGAGACTTTAGCTGACACTACAATGACGGATGAAAATGGATTTTATACCATTGTCGTCAATCCTAATGTCGTCAATCTCAATGAAATTAAAATCCATGTTGATAATTTTCAGGAGTCTGCGATGCAAGGAGATACAACCATCACACAGTATAATTTTACTCCTGAATGGGTGTCAATGGATTTTATAGATTTTCCTACCTTATCCATAGTTGACTTCCAGGATCAATTAACTTACCCAGTATCCTTGAGTGTAGAAAATACTTGCGGAAATCCACTCGCTGATCAATCTGTGATTGTCCGTGTCAGCAGCAGCGATGGTTGTGTAGAATTCAATGTGATGACGGATAACTTCGGGGAAGTAGATCTAGAATTAGCTCCTAAAAAATATCTTTTTTCAGTAGAAGGACTGGTGGGATCTGGTATTGATGGATATGAAAGTGCAGGGGTTGATTTTTTAAAGTTGCGGCCTGTAGAACTTGATTTACTCGGCATCCATCAAGAAGCTGAAGACGCAGATACACTTCCTGTAATTGATCCCATAAAATTCGTTTATCATCGAGCAGTAGATTTTGCCTTCACGACAACTTTTGATAGATTTTTATGTGATGACCCGCAAGAACCGGCCATCATCAGTCAAGGAGAAGAACACAGAATTGATTTTATCTTATCTGAAAACCATCGTCCTGGAGAATCTTGTGAAGTCTCTGAGGGATACATTGTAGTCAGGAATAGTGGTGCTGAAAAGTTAACAGATACTCTTTTCAGAGTTAACGAACTTTTTGAAACCTATGTTTTCACTGCGGGGTTGCCTAATTTAGTTGCTCCCCACACTTACGTAGTAACCTTACAATATTTCTCTGATCAGGGAAGTCTACTCGGAGAAAGAGTAATACCGATTATCGTAGAAGGACAACGCCAACTGCCAGGTACAGGAATTGTTACAGATGCATTGACCGATGAAGCTGGAGACTTGCAGATGCCACTCCTGGTGTTAAGAGATCCTCCAGGAGATAGGAGTTTCTCCACTATTAAATCTGGCACCTCTATTTCCAAATCATTGAATTTTAATAGTTCAAGTTCTGGAAGCTTAGGGGTGAGTATATTCAGCACTTTTAATTTTTTCGGAGCAGGGGCATTCCTCAATGTAGAAGCAGGAGCAGGTGGAAGCAATGGTGATGGCGCTTCTTATGATTTTAGTATTACAACGACTCAATCTTATTCCACAAGCAGTGACGAAGGGGCAGTCGGAAGATCGGCCAATGTCATTGTCGGCGGAGGGATCAGTTCTCAGTTCGGATTATCACAGGTTCTTAGATTTGAAGATTGTGAGCCCAATATAATAAAGAGGGTATCGGAAGGCTTAGGAGGTTTTAATTCCACTTATGCATATACGATATCTTTTATTGATGGCTTAATTGATGGATACAGGAGGGATTCAATACTGTCAGAGAAAGGTCTATTGACTAGAACTAGAAAAGATGGAAGTGCTTTTACTAAAGAAGAAGCAAGGGAACGATATACTGCGCTCATTGCATCCTGGGAAGAAATGCTTCATTATCATGATGTAGAAACAGTACCTCACTATGTCTTGTGCAGCGATTTCAGTTATCGGGATGATATTGATGGGAATGCACAGGCTCTTTACGATGGATGGAGAAATGGATTCTGTACACAGATAGGAACCTATGTCGGAGATGAATTTATCATGGACGATGAAATCGTATGGACCCCTGCATTGATTGAAGCTTATAACAACACCATAGCTTTTACGGATGAAATTAAGAATCTCCCCCGAGACTTTGTGGACAATGGAGATCTCAATGTATCTAGTTATGATATAGCGGCCAATGGACTAAGCATTACCAATCAATTTCACAACCTTCTGGGTAATGAGGCTAAATCTGCTGAAGTATTTGATATTTCAGGAAATGTAAATTTCAGTCGCACAGTTTCTGCTAAACAATCAAGTTCTATATCCAAGTCATTTTCCAGATACATTTACTTAAATACAGCTTATGGAGCCAATTTTGAAAATGAAACTCTATTAGGTTTTCTTACGATAGGTAAAATCTCTGATATAAAGGCTAAGGTCGGATTAAGGATCAAAGGTGATGCTAAAATTTCGGTTAAAAGGAAACAAGCCGAAACGAATCAGTCCACCGTCAGTTACAATATCTTCGACAACGATCCAGAAGATCAGGTTACTTTTCTGGCACTGCAAGCGCCCT
>CAZFJO010000441.1:0-2809 GCA_964518915.1 uncultured Saprospiraceae bacterium | reverse complement strand
CAGTTGCATTAGCTCCAGGTGCATAAGACATATCAACATAGGATATTCCTTCTGGTAAAGTAATCTCAATGGTATCCATATCCCCTGTCATGGTACCAGGATCGGCATCAATAGCCATACTTAGATCTACCACTGCCATATCTGCGTTACATGGGTTAAGTGTAATGTTGTCCAGAGCTATATTTATATCATATTCTGGTAGCAAGTCTGTGATAAAGACTCTAGGACCATTGTTCCTAGCCGGAGGAAGGTTATCGTCACATGTATTCCTAGCACGGGTTCTATACCTAGGCCTTGAACCAGAACGGTAATTGCAATCTGTAACGGCTTGCCATCGAAGCAAGATCACACTCTCATTGGTTCCAAAACCAGGAATACCTACTAACCCTATTGAATCTAGAACCTCATCCAGTTCTGATACATTGATTTCCCAATTGTTATCAAACCCATTAATCGGATCTTGAACAAACATAAACATGCTGTCACCACTGAAGGGAACTGGATATGATATTTCAAAAGTCCCTGGTTCATAAATCATACCTGTAGGCAGGGTGAAATCGAATCTTATATCTTTTACATTTCCTAATTCTGTAGAAGTAATTCTATATAAGAAATCTACTGTATCACAAAGATCTACCTCGAATCTAGCTGTAGGCTGAACGATCGTTCCACTAAAAGATGAACTCTGCGTAAAAAAGTCGATTGATGATGGATTCTGACAAGTCGCTTCTACTACTGTTGCCGGATAGCCATCACAATCCCATCCTGCATCAAAGACTAATGTCTGTGGATCACAGTTGGTTATATTGACACATATTTCGAATTCCCTGCTCGCCCCTGGAGCTGTTACTCCTATTTCATACATCCCAAAATCTGTGGGATTTATGACCATTCCGGTTGAAACTTCTGTAACCGATTGAACAATAAGTCCTCCTGTAACTGCATCTATATTAACCCATGAAAATGGAGCTTCTATACCTGTTGTATTGCTTACTTCTATATTAACACAGGCCATAGGCTCTGACAATGATACGATGGGAGAAGAAGTGGAAGCTATAATTTCTGGTCCTCCTGTATATCTAAAGCCTTCTGTTGTAACTGGCGTCTGTAATGTATCCTGACAGAAAATGTTGTCGTCTACATCCATGGTAAAAGTAGAAGAAGCCATGTATTCTGCTGCAGGAGCAAGGTTAGGTACACTCATACAATTACCTTTTATCGTAGGATATAGAAATAGATCAAAACCATTGTCAATCCCTTTATCTGTTATCTCATCTACTGTACCTATTAAAGAATTAAGGTAATCTTGAACCATGAAACAGACTGTATCCCCAGAAATATTAAAGAATGTTTCTGGTATAGAACCATCCGCTACACTAGGTAGGTTTATTAAATTAACATCTGGCCCAACTCTCTGTACCAAGGTTATCCCAAATTCTTCTAAATCATACTGAAATTCAGGAGGCTTGACGAAAGTATACTTCTGAGGCATACCAGGACTTCTGATTTCATTGCAGAACTCATCAAAACCCAATGAACCAAAATGAAGAATCTCTCTTACTACAAAGTCTGTAACGTCGCAACCACCAAAATTCCTACCTTGAATATTTACTGTCTCAAGTCTTCTGATACCAATCTGATTCAAGGTTTCAATATCAAAATTACAAGAGAATTCAGTACCCATTTCATAATCTCCATCACTTACATACCAGTCTGTCTGAATTATCTGTGGTACCGACTGTACGCCGTTTCCTATGTCTTCTTTAGAAGTATATCGTACATTAAGGCACAATATATCTCCGTCTTGGTAAGTGAATCCAGCAAAATCTGAACATCCTAGTCCGGTCATAGACCCTGCCGATAAATTCGTAACCAATGATTGCATATCTGAAAACTGGCTTAGGGCCGTACAAGTAAAAGTAGTTCCTCCTCTAGTAACGGAGAAGTCTCCGCCAAGTATTGTAAAGTCAGTTGTACCTAGAGGTAATTCTAAAAATGAAAACTCCCAGTCTTCCGCTGGAGCTGTATCATTTATTACTCCTTTCAGTTCTGCTAAAAGGGTATCTCCTGCTACGAATCTTTTTCCTTTAGCCGTTGTTGCATCAGCAAGGGTTACTCCATCATCCGCAACACCATCATTATCTGCATCTAATAAGCAATAATTGGTTCTATTAATATCGAAATCTGTCACTGTAAGCCCATCGCAAGGGTTACAAGGTGGGCATTCATAAATGACATTAAAGTTCTGCTGGCAAGTCACATTAGGTTGACAAGTCACGGGACAACCTAAGTCTAAAACAGCATCTAAAGTCACCATTTCCGTTATAGGACACCCTTGTTTCGTCCCGCAGACGATGTCGTAGCAGAACTCAAGTGTACCACCTATGCTTCTTACTATCTCGAAGGTGTTTGCATTAGCAACATCTGGTGTATTCGTCCAGTTTTCATTCTGTATCGAAACATTGTTTACTGTCCCATTCGCATTGGTATGGGTGACATCGTTGATGTGAATTCCACATCCTGCATTAATCGTAACTATTACTTTAGCATCTGGATATTGATCTCTGAATTCATCTGTCAACCAAGTATTTCCTCCAGAAGTAATCTGATAATTAAAACATCCTGTACCGCCAGTTGCAAATGATTCCCCTTCGAAAAATCCTAGAAATCGAGCATCGAATGCCTGGAATAAAATATCTCCATTATCCGTAAATTCTACTTCACAAGGATCTGTATAATCAACTTGTGTAATGGCGGATTCATATATGTTGTCAACCACGCATGCTCGACAATCACAACCATGTAGTAT
>CAZFJO010000440.1:0-2825 GCA_964518915.1 uncultured Saprospiraceae bacterium | reverse complement strand
GGTTACTTCTGGTTGTTCGTGGGAGATGGGGTGACTTGTATACTTGCAGGTCTATTTTTCTGGATGATGTTGTCACCTAAGAAACAGCGCAATCAACCTAAGGAATCCCACTCAGAAGAACCAAGTGAACCTATTACTAGCGTCTATAAAGATGGTTACTTTTTACTCTACCTATTTTTATTAATGATAGGTTTAATCGCCTTTTTTCAGATTCTGTCTACCGCACCGCTCTTCCTTGAGAATGAGCTAGGTCTTACTAAGACTCAGATAGGGTTGTTTTTTACGGCCAATGGATTGCTGATTTTCCTTTTCGAAATGCCTATAGTGTATACCTTAGAAAGAATAAAGAATGCCATGCTATGGGTTGTTGTGGGAGGCATAATGATTGCTTCATCTTATTATATCCTAAGTATGCTAGGTCCAGTATGGCTTATCGTCTCACTGTATACCATATTTATATCATTCGGAGAAATTCTAAATTTCCCTTTCAGCAATACCATCGCACTTTCTAGAGGCAAAGGGAAAAAGCTAGGACAATTCATGGGACTCTACACCATGACATTTAGCCTCAGCCTTATTTTAGCCCCCATTATAGGTACTTATATAATAGAACATAGCTCTTACAGAATGGCTTGGAAGGCCATATCCATTATTGCTATCATAAGCATGACAGGGTTGTACTTCATGAAAAACAAAGTCAATCAAGAAGCCATTACAGATACAGACAACTAAAGGTTAAATGCTTTTTTCACCTTAGCTACGTAATCAAGTTTCTCCCAAGTAAAAGTTTCTACTTTAAGCGTCTTCTGGTTTCCGCTACCATCAACGAATGTCACCTCTTTCTTTTCAGATTCTCGACCCATATGACCATACGCAGCACTATCTGAGTAAATAGGGCTTCTGAGTTTAAGTCTTTTCTCGATGGCATAAGGTCGCATATCGAAAATCTCATATACCTTATCTGCAATTTCACCATCTGACATATCTACGTGAGCTGTGCCATAAGTATTTATATATATGTTAGTAGGCTCTGCAACACCGATGGCGTAAGAAACCTGCACTAAAATCTCATCACAGATTCCAGCAGCGACTAGGTTTTTAGCGATGTGTCTTGTCGCGTAAGCCGCAGATCTATCTACCTTACTTGGGTCTTTTCCAGAGAAAGCACCGCCACCATGAGCTCCTTTTCCTCCGTATGTATCAACTATAATCTTACGGCCCGTTAATCCCGTATCACCGTGAGGTCCGCCGATTACGAATTTTCCAGTAGGATTAATATGGTAAGTAATGTCTTTATTGAATAACTTTTTTAGAGAGGCCTTAAGCTTTCTCTTCACCTGAGGAATAACAATATTGACAACATCTTCTTTAATCTGATTCAGCATCTTCTCATCCTTATCGAAATCATCATGCTGGGTAGAAACGACGATGCTGTCTATTCTTATAGGTTTATTATTGTCTCCATATTCTATCGTTACTTGAGATTTAGAATCTGGTCTTAAGTAAGTCATCTTCTTCCCCTTCTTCCTTATATCAGCAAGCACTTGAAGAATCTTATGGGATAAATCCAATGCGAGCGGCATATAATTATCCGTCTCTGAAGTAGCATACCCGAACATCATTCCTTGATCACCAGCTCCTTGCTCTTCTTTTATTTCTCTATCTACACCCTGGTTTATATCGGCAGACTGTTCATGAATCGATGAGAAAACCCCACAAGAATTCCCTTCAAACATGTATTCACTTTTCGTATATCCGATTCTATTGATAACATCTCTGGCTATCTGCTGCACATCAAGATACGTCTTAGACTTAACCTCTCCCGCTAGAACTACTTGTCCCGTAGTTACAAGGGTTTCACATGCAACTTTGGAGTTTTTATCAAATGCTAAAAAATGATCAACTAAAGCATCAGAAATCTGATCTGCTACTTTATCTGGATGTCCTTCTGAAACGGACTCTGAAGTAAAAAGATAAGGCATATATATTCTATTAATACGGATTAATATAAAAAAAAGAATTCTAGCGATTCATTTGGTCGCAAAAGTAAGAATTCAAAACAAATCGCAGACGAATAGTTCACTAATTAATCTTACATTGCTAATAAATTTGTTCGTTTTATTTAAGAACTGTATATTAACGATAACCCGAAAAGTATTAAATATGAAAAAACCACTACTCGTTCTAGTATTTACCTTCATTGTCATCACTTTTTCTTCAGCCCAGATTTGTCTTTCGTTAGACTCGTGGTCATTTGCAGGAGACAATGGAGATGGTACATGTGATTATAATGTAAGCATGACAGTTGATTCTGGAAATGGAGCTTCTGGAACCGCTACATTCAGTATAGATGGAACAACTGTCCATACTGAGTCAAGTTGTAGTTGTAATCCTACTACAATTTCCTTTACGATCACTGTAGATTGTAATTCTACTGTCTCTATCGATGTATTTTATGATGCTCCTGGCAATGGAAATGATTGTGATGGAAATTCTGGAGACATTGTATTGCCTGTTGAATTTTCAAATCTCAGTAGCAGTATCCAACAAAATTCTGTAATCTTAGAATGGTCTACTTCGCAAGAAATAAACAATGACTATTTCGTAATAGAGCATGGTGAATCAGCAGATGATTTTAAGTCTGTATTCAATATACAAGGGCAAGGAACGGTCAATCAGATAACAAGATATTCTTACACACACAACTCTCCACACGACGGCACCAATTATTATCGACTTATGCAAGTCGACTATAATGGAAATGCACATTATTCTGATGTGATAACTGTTGAAGTAGAAAAGTCGGAAGACATATTCATCTATCC
>CAZFJO010000439.1:0-2829 GCA_964518915.1 uncultured Saprospiraceae bacterium | reverse complement strand
CTATAGTATTGTGATTTTAATGTGAGCACTAGAATCTATTTTGTGTTCATATTATGAATTATTATAATATTTATTAACTTATTAATGAGTAATGTTAAATATTAATATTACTTTTGATATGTTAATTCCAACATTAACTTGACGTCAATAATTTATTTATAATGAAGAGGAATTCAATAGGAATCATATTTTTTATATTTCTAGCTTGCATACAGCTACAAGCTCAGCGCACAGATCAGCCGCTAGGAATATCGTTTAAAGCATTGATGATGGATTATCAATCGCTCAATGGAGGAAGCTTTTCTGCACTGAAAGACAATCACCCTGGTTTCGAGATCGGGTTGCATAAGAATATAAACCAGAATATTAATCTGGTTGTCCCTTTTAAGTTCGGAGTGGTTAATAGTCACGATGAAGTTTTTCAATCTCATAAAAGAATAATGGGACTGGATGTACAAGTTCAGTATCAATTTTATAAGCCTGACTTTAAAGTGCTCCCTTATTTCCTAGGTGGAATAGGAGGCGTTCTTGAATCAGAAGGAGAGTTTAATGTCCAAGTTCCAGTCGGAGCCGGACTTCAGTTTAAGGTAGATGATCACCTCAATATGAATGTTCAAGCTGAGTACAGACACTCATTTGGCGAAGACCGAACCAATCTACATTATGGATTAGGTTTCGTATACATGTTCGGTGGTAAAGAAAGTATGAAGAAAAAAGAGGATAAATCATCGAAACTAGATTCTGATGGAGACGGCATAGAGGATGATTTAGATTTATGCCCTAATGCGCCTGGACCTAAAGAATTGAATGGTTGTCCGGATAAAGATGGCGATGGAATAGCCGACTTTCAGGATGTATGTCCTGAATTCGCTGGATTAAAAGAATTCAGAGGGTGTCCGGATTCTGATGGTGATGGTGTATCTGATAACGATGACGAATGTCCTAATATCGCAGGTTCAGTAGAAAATAAAGGTTGCCCATCAGACGATAGAGACGGCGATGGAGTAAGAGATGCTGCCGATAGATGTCCTGATCTAGCAGGTGACGGTGTCGATGGATGTCCTACTAATGATAATGATAGAGACGGTGTTCCTAATGATGTAGATAGATGTCCTGATGATGCAGGCTCACCTTCCGCTGATGGATGCCCAGATTCTGATGGAGATGGACTTGCTGATTTCGAAGATAAGTGCCCTAAGCTTCCAGGATCTAAAGTCTATGGAGGTTGTCCAGATACCGATGGCGATGGAATTGATGATAGCAGGGACAGATGTCCGAACTCTGCTGGTCCTGTTTCTACGAATGGTTGTCCAGAGATATCAGCTGAAGATCAGCAAGTATTAGAAACAGCCATGCGTGCTGTACAGTTTGATACGGGAAGGGCTACATTAAAGTCTGAGTCATTCGATATATTATCTCAGATAGGGCAGATTATGCAGAGATACCCAGACTACAACTTATCTATAAGTGGTCACACGGATAATACAGGTAGAGCATCGTCTAACCAGACATTATCAGAAAGAAGGGCTAAGGCTTGTTACGATTACTTGATTAAGACAGGTGTGAGTCAGACTAGATTGAATTACGCAGGTTATGGAGAATCAAGACCTATATCTGACAACAATACATTGCGAGGACGAGCACTTAATAGGAGGGTAGAATTTAACCTGGTGCCTCGTTAACTAAGATATTATGAATTAGGCAAGATAAAAGGAGCGACCAGTAATATGGAAGCTCCTTTCTTGTTATAATAGATAGTGAGTGTTTCTTAAGGCATGGAAAGTAAAAAGATCGACCACTACTTTTAGTGGTCATCACTTTTTATTAATACCAACGCAATAATCATTTTTCTTCTAAGTATGCTTCGATGGTGATGCTAGAGGTTACTACCTTCTGATTTCTATCTTTATAAGAATGGTCGGTATCTATTTCCCACCATTCTAATCCTTCTACAGCATCGAATTGAATTCTATCTATGTCTGTGTACATGAATAGGCGTTCTGGAAATGCATTTTCTATTCTCACTCGATTCACATTTTCATGATATCTTCTAAATACATCCTCTTTACTGACTATAAATTGCTTATCTATACCATCACTTGTAAAGTCAACAGTAACTTCTTCTTTTGGCATGTAGATGTAGTAAAGACCTTTTAAATCGCAATTGAATTTATTGTTTTCGACGTAAATAATTGACTCCATGAATACCGTGTCTTTATCTTCATTTTTACCCATTTCTCCATAAGTACCACCATATGTATTAAAGAATATATTATCCCCATCGATAATGACAGATATCGAGTCAACCTCGCCACCATCTTGAGATTGCTTTATAAGGTTATTGCTTATCGCTTCTGATTTAGGATAGTAAGGGACGCCGTTAAGTGTAGGAAAAAATCCTGAGCTCTTTCTATCATCTTTGCCATCGTCTAAATCTAATACTACCATAAGGTCATATACGTTATGGGTAATTGTAAGTTCATAATTGCTAGGATTCCATCTGCTTGTCCATATGGAGTGATCCTGTAATACTAGGTTCAATGCAGGGAGGTTACACAGTCTGATTACTGCCCGGAAATCTTCTATGAAGGGTGCGCTTAGCATTTCAGCAGAGCATAAAAGATCCCAGTTGCATGCCACAAATGCTGCATACATTTCCATTAGATCATCTGCTTCGTAGTTATATTCGATTTCTAGAATATTTAGAACTTCAATACACTTAAGGCAGCTTTCGTCTTCATATGTTGTCAGATAAGGAGTCTCATCTACATCTAACGTTGTGATTTCGTCGGAGCAATTAGCTAAAGCTAGCAGAGTAAAGCCGATGAA
>CAZFJO010000438.1:0-2844 GCA_964518915.1 uncultured Saprospiraceae bacterium | reverse complement strand
AATTCATACTTCTTATTCAATCTTCTTGATAAATTTTAATCTCTACTATTCTCAGAACAACTTATTGCAAGAAGTTACAACTCTTATGAACTGTTCCGATTGCTATTTAGATTTAATCCGGCTACAAAAGAGAAATAAGATACAACTGGATTGTTATGTAGTTGTTGTATTGTTTTACATTCATTTTTCAATTGAGAAAACAACTTAAAAAATAAATAAACTTATGCTTTCTAAAAAAATGCAAGATGCGCTCAATGAGCAGGTAAGGATAGAAGCTGAATCATCTCAGGTCTACTTAGCGATGGCTTCCTGGGCTGAAATCCAACCAGGTATTAACAATATCACTTCCTTTTTCTATCGCCACAGCGATGAAGAGAGAATGCATATGCTGAAGCTAATACATTTTATTAATGATCGAGGAGGCTTCGCAGTGGTGCCACAGCTCCCTCAACCGCCGCTGACCTTTCCTTCTATTACCCATGCTTTTAAGCAATTACTGGAACACGAAATTTTTGTTTCTGAAAGCATTAATAAGCTTGTTGAGATTGCACTTCTAGAAAAAGATTATGCAACGCATAATTTTCTACAATGGTATGTAGCAGAACAAGTAGAAGAGGAAGCGCTTGCCAGAACACTCAATGATAAGTTAGAATTGATCGGAGACGACAAGGGTGGCTTGTACTTGTTTGACAAGGATATACTTATGGTATCTGTCGAAGGAGAAGAAGGCGCCTAAGTCCTAAAAAAATAGATAGGAATAAAGACCAGACAGTTGTTACAATCTGGTCTTTACATTTTGTTAATTAGAATTATTTAGCAGGGCTTCATTTAATCGTATAAAATCATCATTGCCTGCTTGCCTAGCCGATGCCAATGCGCGCGAGGCTGCAGCCTTCATCTCGTCTTCTCTCCCTAGATCTTTTAATATAACGGCTTCTCTATAAAAATGAAAGAACAAGGCAGATTCAGAAGAAGTAACTTTTCTTATATATTTCAGAGCAGTCTCTAATTCGATATTCTTCTCATGTAAGTATAAAGCAGCGAGAAAATATTCGTTAGAAGATGTTCCCTGAACCGTTTTCTCTATGTTTTTCATAACCTTACTGTGACTATCAGCGACTATATCCATTTCTACTTTTCGCTTGCCCCATTGTATGTATAGTTTCCCACGATCTAAATTGACATGACTGACACCTATATTGAGTGATTCTGCATTATCATGCATGACCGTATGAGGTAAAGAAACTTTCAACTTAGGAGTTTCTGAAACATAGGCACTCCAGCTAGACTTAGTATAGTTATAGAGCATAACCGTCCACTTGTCTGCGTCTATTTCACTTAAAACAGCATATTCTCCTTTAAGCAATTCAATTCCTTCTATGGTGACATTCTCAGAGAACGTCAGTTTAGTGGCAGCATTGGCACCTGTCCGCCAGAGGGTGGAATAAGGAATAACTCCTCCTGTACCATATAGTTTCCTACCTCGCTGACTAGGTTGTCCATAGGATACAACAACCTCGCCTAATCCTATTTCATAGGTAGAAACTACCCTAGGACTCATAGATGGAATCCTTAATTGCCCATTTAAAGTATGGAGACATAATAGCATGACGATACATGCTGACAAAATATTCTTCATCAATTACAGATTTTAAAATGTGAATTAAAAATGAATGATCTAGGTCCTACCCTTAAAATATTGTGTAGGAGACGAACCTATTATTTTCTTGAAAGATTTATTAAACGTAGTCTTAGAATTAAAACCAGCTTCTTGTGCGAGTCCATAGAAGGTATAATCACTTAAATTATTTTCAGTTGACAATTTTATAAATTCATGGATACGGTAATAATTTACATACTCGAAAAAATTCATCCCTATCTTCTCGTTGAGTAATCTTGCTAAATCTGGATCACTCAGATCAAGCATCATTGCCAATTCATTTTTCATCAACTTCTTATTAAGATATGGTTTCTTTTCCTCCATATATGAATCTAGCTTTTGCTTTAGTTGATCAAGTTCTATAGAAGATAATTTAGATTGAGCGTACTTAGGTTTGGAACCAACAGGATTGATTAAATATATGTCTGGTGTAAAGAACCCATAATAGGTAAGAAACAAAACAGCCATCGACAAGCTTAACCAGATCGCCTTTCTACTGAGATTCGTTATCATTTCCACATCTATAAAGCTTAAAACATAAACAGCTACCCAGACAACTAGAATTACTCCATAGAATAGAAGAAATCTTTTTATGAATGCCGTCCTCGGGATAAAACTTACTTCTGATTCTAAATCTCTATTAAAATCGTTATACAGCTTCCATGCTGCGATACCATAAGTTATATTGACAGACAATCCAATTGTGAAAAAAAAGTAAACCACTTTCTGCAATTGACCAGAATCCGCTCGTTCCGATAAAACCCTTGAATCTGGAATTATAAAATAAACCGCTACAAGAGAAAAATATACCACAGCAGGCAAGTAATGTTTAAGGTCCTTGGTTAAGAAAGATCTATTCTCAATCAATCCTCTTATCAGAAGAAAAATACTCGCCCCAAACATCATTCCCGCTAATTCAGATACAATTATGAGCTTATAAGTCTTCCCAAATATTTCTGTTATGTAAAAAATCTTTCCTAGCAATCCCAGGAATATTGCGCCCAGCAAGACTATCAGAAAAGGTGAAATCTTCTTTCTCAGATGGGCTGAGCATACATACATTATTACCAGTGTAAGACTTAGGTAAAATGTAAAAAATATAGCTTGATCATATAGCGCCTGCATCTTTTCTTTATTTTAATTCATATACTTGAGCGTCAGTCAATCCATATTTTTCGAAGTCA
>CAZFJO010000437.1:0-2853 GCA_964518915.1 uncultured Saprospiraceae bacterium | reverse complement strand
AGGGTCAGATGTTCATGCACCTTAAGGCATTTCAAGCTATGGTTAAAGCTAAAGAACTTCCTTGTAATGTGAAATTCATGATAGAAGGGGAAGAAGAAATAGGGTCAGATAACTTAGGTGAATTCTGTAAGAAGAATAAAAAATTACTTGAATGCGATGTAGTCTTGATATCTGATACTTCGGTAATCAGCAATAAAGTGCCTAGTATAACTACCGGACTGAGAGGATTGTCTTACCTAGAAGTGGAAGTAACGGGACCTAATAAAGACCTTCATTCTGGTGTATATGGAGGAGCTGTGGGTAATCCTATTAATATTCTGAGCGACATGATTTCATCTCTAAAGGGGAAGAATGGAAAGATTAGAATTCCAGGATTCTATGATGATGTGGTTGAAGTGAGTAAGGAAGAAAGAAAAATGATGAATAAAGCTCCCTTTAATATAGCATCCTACAAGAGGGGACTAGGGATAAAGGATACACATGGAGAAAGAGGGTATACCGTACTCGAGCAGACTTCCATAAGACCTACCCTTGATGTAAATGGCATGTGGGGAGGCTATATCGGCGAAGGGGCCAAAACAGTACTGCCTTCTAAAGCTTATGCTAAAATATCCATGCGTCTTGTTCCTAATCAAGACAGCGATACCATCACTAAACTATTTACCAAGCACTTTAAGTCCATTGCACCGGCTTCTGTTAAAGTAAAAGTTACGCCTCATCATGGAGGGGAAGCAGCAGTTACTCCTACCGATACACCTGAGTATAAGGCTGCTGAAAAAGCCATGGAACACACATATGGTAAGCAACCGATTCCAGTTAGAGGCGGAGGCAGTATTCCGATTGTAGCTCTATTCGAAAAAGTACTTAAGGTTAAAACTGTACTTATGGGATTCGGACTGGATAGCGATGATATTCACTCTCCTAATGAACATTATGGGTTATTTAACTATTACAAGGGAATTGAAACCATTCCATATTTCTTTAAATACTATAGGGAATTAAAAGAAGACAAGTAATGTGAGGGGAACCATAAGTTTTTATGTTCTTGCATCCTCTTTTAATGCACAATTGTGAATTATTAAAGGTTTATTGCAATGGTTCCGATTCAGACTCTGTGTTTTAAAGAAAGGTTCCACTGTAAAAATTTCAGCTGCAACATATGATTTCGATCATGCGTTATTTAACAGTCCGAACAATAATTATTAAGTGAAAACTAAAAGAATGAAATTATATAAATACTGTACAGTAATAGCGCTGGTTCTTGTAACTGTAACAGCACAAGCTCAGACATTGCCGACGGCTAAGGATAGCTTATCCTATGCAATCGGATTCATGATGGCTAAGAACATGCAGCAACAAGGAGTCAAGGATATCTCTTATGACCAACTGAAAACAGCCATCCAGCATGTTATGGAAGGGCAGCCTACCTTGATGGATAAGGTCCTTGCCAGCGAATTATTTGGTGATTATTTAAACCAATTAAAAGAAGAAAGCAGTAAAGGGGTAAAATTAGCTGGAGAAGCATTTTTAGCAGAGAACGGCAGAAGAGCTGGAGTGACCGTGTTGCCTAGTGGCTTACAATATGAAGTAATCACAGCAGGGACAGGAGAAACACCAGGGCCTACACAGAAAGTAAGAACTCACTATCATGGGACGCTGATAGATGGAACAGTGTTCGATAGTTCTGTGGAGCGTGGAGAGCCCATTTCATTTCCTGTTAATGGCGTTATTCAAGGATGGCAAGAAGCGCTTCAACTAATGAAAGTAGGCGATAAGTGGAAACTGTTTATCCCTCAGGAATTAGCGTACGGAGCAAGAGGTGCAGGAGGCGTGATTCAGCCTTACACGGCTCTTGTCTTCGAGATTGAATTGCTCGGTATAGAATAGATTTAATGCTCCACGTAGACATACTTTCTGCCATTCCGAAGTTGCTAGAAAGCCCATTGCAACATTCAATTATGAAGCGGGCACAGGATAGAGGATTGCTTTCTATCCAATCACATGACCTCCGTAAGTGGGGACTAGGAAAGCATAATCAGATCGATGATTACCAATATGGTGGTGGCGCAGGGATGGTCATGATGGCAGAACCACTAGATAAGGCAATATCCTATCTGAAAGCGCAACGACCATACGATGAAGTCATCTACCTTACCCCTGACGGGAAACCATACAGCCAATCTATGGCCAATGAATTGTCCATGACGCAGAATTTACTTTTGATATGCGGACATTACAAGGGCATAGATGAGCGTATAAGAGAAAAGCACGTTACCAGAGAAGTTACCATCGGAGATTATGTTCTATCTGGAGGAGAGCTTGCTGCTGCCGTGCTTGTGGACTCGATAGGACGGTTGATCCCTGGAGTAATCAACGATGAAACCTCTGCCTTGTCAGATTCATTTCAGAATGATCTACTTGCTCCACCCGTATATACAAGGCCTGCGGATTATGAGGGTATGAAGGTTCCGGATGTATTGCTTAGTGGTCACGATGCGCGTATCGAAGATTGGAGAGAAGAACAAGCACAGAAAAGAACGCTAGAAAGAAGGCCTGATTTGTTAGATCCAATGGATTAAGATCATAAAATATTCTTATAATCTCATTTAGGAACCTTTCTAACTCTAGAAATTACATATTTTCCGTGATTATTACCGTAAACCATAATTGATAAAGGAAAAACATGAAAAACCTCTTTACTCTAGGAATGCTTATTCTCACAATAAGCTTCCTGCCCACGCAGTCTGTACAAGCGCAGTTGTTTAAGAAGAAAAAGAAAGCGCCCGCTAAGAAAGAAGCTCCTAAAAAGAAGAAGAGCAACAGTAAAATTAAGCCTTATAAAGACATCATTAC
>CAZFJO010000436.1:0-2854 GCA_964518915.1 uncultured Saprospiraceae bacterium | reverse complement strand
CTATAGTTTTTATAAAATGGTAAGTCGCTTAGTTCCGCAGTTTCTGCTTTATAGACAGCAGGTGTCCATATCATTGAGTCCACTTGTGCATCTTCTGGCGGCGGTGTCATATAGGAAACAACAATCATGGTGATGGCTGATAAGGCGAAGTGTATCCCTGCCATGTATAAGAAATTAGGAAGGCTCACTGGTTTCCCATTCAGTTCATTGATGACGATTAGTATGGTCAGCAGAAGACCTACACCTATACCCGCAAGGGCTCCCTTATTATTGATTCTTTTGAAGAATAGCCCCATCACGAATAGCGCTACAACAGGTGGGCTAAACCAGGAAAGGGTCTGCTGGAGATAATCCCATAGCTTTGAGAATTTTCCTATCTGAGGCGCCCATACAATGGCTATAATCATGATAACTACCGTAATGATTCTACCTACAACCATCAGCGATTTCTGATCTGCCTTAGGGTTCTTTTTCTTATAGAAATCCATAGTGATTAATGTAGATACAGAATTCAGTCCTGAATCCAGGCTTGACATCATTGCCGCAATTAACCCCGCAAGGACAATTCCTATGATTCCTGTAGGTAAAAAGTCAAACAGCAATGAAGGATAGATCGCATCCATTCCGATCAATTCTCCATCAAGTGCCGTAGCCAGAGGCTTTCCATCTTCACTCATACCGGCAAAAGGGTAGAGCACCCTGGCAAATGCACCAGGAAATATCATGACAAATAAAATGGATAGCTTAAGAAACCCGGCGAATATCGCACCCCACTGACCTTGCCGCACACTCTTAGCGGCTAGGGTTCGCTGGGTTATATATTGATTGGTTCCCCAGAAGTAAAACCCTATGATAAGCACACCTGTGAATATGGTCGGAAAAGGCATAGATTCATCATCAATCCCTTTAATTATATTAAAATGCGAAGCATCCGTTATAGCCTCAACTTCTCCCCATCCACCAGCTGCTTGATAGGCGAATATTGTAATCAAGGTTGAACCAAATATCAATATAACAGCCTGAACAGCATCTGTATATACAACGGCACTTAATCCACCTGATATAGTATACACCCCTGCAACCAGAGCAAGAACAATAATGATGGTAAACAACGTGAACTCCGGGAATATCATATTTATAACAACACCACCAGCGTAGAGGGTCGCGGCAATGTCAACCAGCACATTAAGAATGATTGCAATAGAAGAAGCATACGCTCTTACTGGGTAACTGAACCTTTTTTCAAGATATTCTGGTATGGTGAAAATCTTGTTTTTCAGGTAAAAAGGAAGAAAGAAAACGGCAAATACAACCAGAATTATAACTGCCATCCACTCATATGTATAGACTGAGAATCCATCATTATAACCGGAACCAGCGAGACCTACAAGACTATTGCTCGACATATTAGAGGCAAATAATGAAAAGCCTATCAGCGGCCATGTAAGAGACCTGCCTGCTAGAAAATAATCCTCTGCATTTTCGTGTTTCTGACCGAAATAGAACCCGAGTAACACAACAAATAATAAATACCCAACTATGATTCCGATATCTAAGTTGGAAAGATTGAAGGAAAGCAGTAATAAATTCATGTTTTTCGTTTTGGAATACTCAAAATACAAATAATTCGAAATCTTGTATGAATGTGTTATAAAACCCCTAAAAGTTAAAGAGGAAGGAGCCCTTATGCTTCAAAAAATCAATATTGAATTATATTTAGAAATCAATTGTAAAAACATGAAATACATTTTATCCATTTTCCTTCTGTGTAGCGCAACCATGGTCTTTTCTCAAGGGAAGCCTTTCGACTTTATGAATTATAGGGTCATCGGAAAAGGCAACATTCAATCAGAGTACGGTTACGCCCAGAATTCTCTAGGAGAGTTAAACGATTTTGATGAACATTTCTTGATGCTGAGATATGGTATGACGGATGATTTAGAGTTAAATCTTTCAACAGGATCGCTTGGGTATTTTATTGGTGGGGATGGCTTCGACCTAGACTTACTCACTTTCGGGGCTAAGTATTATCTGTTTTCCCTGATGGATGGTTCACTTCATGGGTCCTTAGGATCCAGGATAACCTTGAGTTTTTCGGATGAAGATGATTACATTTCTACCATAGATTTCGCCTTAAGTAAGAGGTTTTCCAGCATATTTTCACTTAACACGAATGCAGGAATCATTAATAGCAATCCTTATTTCTGGTTGCAAAGTGACATAGCAGTAACTTCAGACATAGACGTCTATGGAAAACTGGAGTATTATTCTTTAGATACCGACACAACAGATCTAAACATATGGAGTATAGGCTCTCGCATATGGATTTCGGAAGACATAGCACTTGCTGGTGAGTATGGATGGAGGAATACTTCTCTAGCGGATGGAAACAGGATTAAGTTTTCACTGGTCATGAGGTGGCTTGATTAAATCTGAGACAGGATAGTTGTTATAAAACCATCTTCCATTTCTCTGAATCCAAGTATTAGATTTCATAGATCTTACCTCCAGTGCATCGTAGGTTGACGGGAATTCGCAACTCGACATCACGCTAAGACCACCATCCCAGGGAAAGGTCTTCTGTATTCTGATCCACTTTCCTACATAATCGAAGCCCCCTTTATTGTAGATGTTTTCATCCATTTTATTCGTCTTCAATGTAACAACAGGAATGTGGTAAGAAGTAGAATCCATGTAATGCCATAAGGACAACTGTACTATTTCTCCTAGATCGAATATCGTATCTTTATGCTCATATAATCGATGTTCGCCTTCCGGCAAATGTAACGCTCCTGTTCCATCAAATGTTCTGCTATGATTCGTGCTTTCCCAAGATTGATAGAGTGAAGGACGC
>CAZFJO010000435.1:0-2857 GCA_964518915.1 uncultured Saprospiraceae bacterium | reverse complement strand
CAACGTATCTGCCGATGACAGAATTCGCTAAGAAATATATTAAACTGGATCTCTATGATCACAGCGATTTAAGGCTTGATGAAAAAATTACGGAAGAACAGGCTTACCTAGATAAGGATGGTTATATCCTCTTTAATGGCAATCAATCTGCCTACTGGTATATGGCTAAGCAAGAAGTAGCAGATAAAAGCAGATGGGGTCAGAAGCTCGTCGGGAACCAACTTATGCAGTATAAAAAAGATGGGAGTATCGCGGATGTTGCTGGTTTCGGGACTAAAATTAAAGGCATAGACTTGGTCGCTTTTCAGTTTGAAGATTTAACAGTAGGCGTAGGAAGAGAGAAAACCAAGGCAGTTATTTCCAAGAATCCAGACAATACCTATAATTATTATCCAGCGGGAGGAGATCCATTGATGCTAGGTAGTGTCGATTTTCCGTTGATTAAGCTTACTATGGAAGAAATTGAGAATATGTCATTAGGAAAAAGATACCCTATGGCACTTCCGTTGATATATGAATTGATGACTCAACCAGGCAGCCCCGATGTTATGATGACTGCGCTTCCTGGGTACAGTTTTTACCCAGAGGATCAAGGAATGAAGGGAGGAACCGGTAGCTTGACTGCTACTTCCACGATTGTACCGTATCTAATTAAAATTCCAGGTACTGGTCCTGCAAGTATAGATGTAGCTACCAGTGCCGATATAGGAGTTACTATAATGGAATATTTAGAAGTTCAGACGGGATATCCGCTGAGTGGAGAATCGATTCTTAAGGGACTGAGAGAATAATTAGGAACGATCTATGGATTCATATCGTTATAACGGCAAAAATAGAAAACAATGCTAAAAAATGTCATTGCTCTTGTATTGCTAGCGGTAAGTTCGATATCAAGTGCACAATCTGCGGCAGGTTCCTGGTATGGTACGCTAGATATACAAGGTACCAAGATAAAATTGGTGTTTCATATAGAATCCGTTGATGGGTTCTACCGTACATCTATGGATAGTCCAGATCAAGGAGTAAAAGGAATGAAAACGGATACTACAATCGTTGAAGGGGACAGCATTGCAATTACTATAAATAATATAGCAGTAGAGTATCGCGGGTATGTCGCCCCAGCTGGAGGTAGGATAGATGGTATATTTACGCAGAATGGGTTTTCTTTTCCGCTGAATCTATCCACGGAAGCTGTGAGTCTAGAAGATTTATTGAGGCCCCAAGACCCTCGCGATTTCCCCTATTTTTCTGAAAATGTGGTCTTCAAGAGCAATGCAGAAGGGGTAGAACTTGCAGGAACGATAACAATGCCATATGAAGGAGATGTCAAGCAAGCCGTTGTATTGGTTACGGGATCGGGTCCACAGAATAGAGATTCAGAGATGCTGATTTACAATCATAGGCCATTTCTGGTTTTGTCCGATTTTTTCACAAGAAATGGAATTGCTGTACTTAGGTATGACGACAGAGGAGTAGGAGGGTCTTCTGGAAAATATGCGCTCTCAACGATTAATGATTTTACGGAAGATGCTAAGGGAGCTATTCAATATCTGAGGAGTAGAGCAGATCTTCAAGGCGTGCAAGTAGGTATGGTCGGGCATAGTGAAGGCGGTATTATTACTCCTCGATGTAGTGATCTGCTTGACTTTATGGTACTGATGTCAGCTCCAGGTACATCGATTCCAGAAACCTTACTAGAGCAATCGAGAATGGTCAATAAAGCATCTGGTGTACAAGATTCCATTCTTGACGCCAACGACATCGTAATGGCGAAACTTTATGGCTATGTAATAGAACATGGCATCCAAG
Organism: uncultured Saprospiraceae bacterium; assembly: GCA_964518915.1. Lineage (GTDB taxonomy): Bacteria > Bacteroidota > Bacteroidia > Chitinophagales > Saprospiraceae > JABDLO01. The sequence goes on along the minus strand of CAZFJO010000435.1, from coordinate 1,048 downwards.
AAGACAGCTTATTACTGAGTAATCTTACACAGATATTTAAGAATAACGCAGGTCTCTATCCTCAGAAAACAAAGGAGGAAATGGGAGACCTAGATGCGTATGCCCAGAGTATCCTAGCTCCTATGCTGTCTCCGTGGTTTAGGGATTTCCTTACCATAATTCCATACAATGCCATCAGGGAGGTGAAAATTCCTGTACTAGCCATTAATGGGACACTGGATATGCAAGTTCCATATTCTTCTAATCTTTCTTCTATAGAAGAAGCATTAAAAGATGGGGGCAATGATTCTTATCAGATCATAGCGATGGAAGGGTTAAATCATCTTTTTCAATCTGCGATTACTGGGTCTCCAGGTGAGTACGGTGTGATATCAGAAACGGTCAATGAAGAGGCTATGCGTACCATGTCTGAGTGGATTAAGAAACAATAAATTTTTCTGGATTGTGAAAACCCAGCGTACGATACATTTCTAAAAATGCATGACTGGGTGTGGCTTTCAACTTTAAATCAAGTTCGGGTATCTCAAGTGCAGAAGCGTGTAAGAGCATGGTAGTCATATCCCACTTTTCTTTAAACAAGCGATTCTGCTTGTTACAACCGTGCGGTCTGTCACCTATAATGGGATTTCTGATGTGGCTTAGGTGTTTTCTGATCTGATGCATGCGCCCCGTTTCTGGTGTGACTTCTAGTAAGGAATACCTAGATGTCTGGTGCTTGCCATGTGGAATCGGTAGTTCAGTATGCTGGAGAGTACGGATATGGGTGATTGCATCTTGCGTTTTCCCTCTGTCATTGATCAGCGGATAGTCTATACTTGATTTTTCTTCAGTGAATCCCCTTACGATTGCCAGGTATGTTTTTTTCACTTTTTTCTCCATGAATAAGTCACTGACGAGCCTGATGTGGGACTTGCTCAAGGCAAATAGTAGGATTCCACTCGTTTTACTGTCTAGTCTGTGACACGGATAGACATAGGTGCCTAACTGATTTCGAAGCTGTTTCATAGCAGAATATCGGGCATTCCTGGCCATGGGCGATGGGTGGGTT
>CAZFJO010000434.1:0-2875 GCA_964518915.1 uncultured Saprospiraceae bacterium | reverse complement strand
ACACCACTCGCGTGATACATGGTCTCCCACATATCAGACAAGAGTTGCTCTAGTCCTTCGTAATTGTCTTCTATTTCGTCCGCCACCTTCTTGAGAACGGGCTGACCATAAGCATATATAGGTAGTATCATATGTGTCCTAAAAATTTCTGCAAAATTAACACAGCACTCATTTTATCCAATAATTTCTTGTCTCTTCTTTTTTTTTGTTTCACCCCAGATTGTATGAGTACCTGCATGGCATCCCGTGAAGTATAAGATTCATCCACTAGTTCGATCGGAATATTCGGGTACCGCTTACGCAAATGTGCCGTAACTTTCTCGATTGCCTTTCCGTTTTCAGAAACAACATTTCCAGACCGATAAGGAAAGCCAAAAACAATTTTTACTACAGGTTCTGCCTGAATATACGCTGCTAGGTAATCCTCAAAAGAATCTGTCTCTACTGTATCGACAGGTGATACAATGATTTGGAGTGGATCGGTTGCTGCAACACCTACCCTTTTCTTCCCATAGTCAATACCCATTATTCTTCCGTGCATATATATTATCGTCTGTTTATCAAGAATATTTTCTTTCCAGTTATACAACCGCTAAACCTCAATTTTAATTCACTTTACTTCATAAAGACATAGACTTGGGTAATCCTAGCATAAAAAAAAGACCCCCTATGAAGATTCATAGTGGGGTCCCATCCCAAAAACAGTAATATCTTAATCGGAATATTGCTTGTTAATTAAGCAACACCATCTTTTTAGAGGCTATATAACTTCCAGCTTCAATCTGGTAGTAATATATCCCTGCATTATCAAGCTCTGACCGCTTGATTTCTAGCGTGTTTATTCCTTTATTATAATCTCTTTTAACCGTTTTAATCAGCTTCCCTGACACGTTGTATAAGGAGAAAGTTGCTGACATATCTGCTGGCAGATTGAAAGAAACCGTAGTAGTTTCTATAAATGGATTCGGCCTATTCTGAGTCAGATTAAATCCTGGATTGTCATCACCTTCTATGGTAAGGCTTAAATCTAGAACATTCTCTGCTTTATCATAAGCTTCTGCACTCATATTCCCTACACCGAGGCTGATAACATCTGAAACCTTCACTGTATTTATAGCAGAAACAATGATCTCCACAAGGTCCTGACCATTGTTCAGATTCTGACCTTCTGGTTGCGACCATATAAATGGCAACAGGCCATTTTCAACTTCATTATAGTTGATATCATCAGCGCCTAAGTCTAGTCCTAGCCCATTGATCTCTATAATCTCTACAGATTCTGGATCTAAGTGTATGGTAGACTGCATCCCCATTAAATCTATATTCCTATCAGATCTTATAACTATAGAATAAGTCTGCCCTTCTGCAAGTGTATTATCAGATACCTTAAGTGACATCGTCTCTCTGGATCTGGTAGTAGGAGCTTGAGCCCTATTGAATTCTACGGTATTATTAACATCACCAATTTTTACTCCTGTAAAGTCTATGACCATATCCTCAGAAAGGGGCGTTATATCATAGTTCTCAGGGAATGGCTCTGATACAGCAGTCTCTAGATCTGCGAATTGATAACCGCTATCTATGAATCTCCATTCTTTATTACCTGCGAAATCATTTTTCTTACCTAGGATTACCTTACGTAGATCGAGTAAATCTGTAGCAGATATTTTTCCATCTATGTTTACATCCGATGCTATCAGCTTATAAGGTGAATCTAACTCCTGAATTCCTAAGATATGTCTCTGGATCAATACTAAATCTAGCGTAGAAACACCATTGATCGCATCGTCTTCTTTATCCGGAACAACAGAATAAGATCCGCCTACAACCATTTCTGGGAAGGCATATCCTCCATCATTTCCTGTGATTTCTGAATCTACTTCTGTTCCGTCAAGGGTAACTTTTACACCATTGATCATTTCATCTGTTTCTGTATATATACTACCACCTATAGCGGCCATCGTCGTCTCTTCTACTGCATCTGAGCAAGCATTTCTATTATCTTGTACATCTAGTGATGTGATACAGAATGATTGTATAAGCTCATCGGTAACAGGATTAACTACAGATGCATATATTCTTACTTCGTTATCTCCTACATCAGCACAAGTAAATGCTTTAAACTTCTCAGTTGTATCAGCAGAGAAAGATAGAATAACTCTGTCATAACAAGAATGGAAACTTCCAGCATCGAAATCCTGGGCCCATACTTCTATCATCCCATTGTCTATTTCACCATCGTCATCTGTATCCATAGGCATAAGGTCTACAGCTAGTCCATCGATACAATAAGGTGTCGGAGCTTTACAGTTCACTATGTCAAATAGTTTCTCAACAACTAGCTTATTGCCACATAGGTCAAGTACTTTAACTATAATCCTATGAGAACCGATAGGATATGTTCCACTCGCGTCCAATGTTGTTCCAAACTGTGGTTCAGTCGACGTAATATCAATGGAACCATCGTTTCCAGCATCAATTTCAAAGCTCATCTGCAACTGATCAGAACAATCGTCTTCAAAAGTCAACAACAATTCTATAAATCCATCTTGACACATATTATCGTATGTACATGCACTCATCCTATCTAATGAAGATACAACGGTAGGAGCTACAGAATTAGAAACTTTAATTATCTGTGTATGCTCCCATATAGGTGACACCCTACCTCCATAAGATCCACCCTCTGATAAAAATCCAGGGAAAGTTCCTAAATATAAATCGAAGTCTCTACCTTCTAGTTGGCACCAATCGATAACCTTCCAGTGTCGCAATATCTTAAAACAAGCTTCTCCTTCTGAATTATTGAAAGGGAATACCTGATCATCATAATGGAATCCTACAAGATCACAACCATCTTGGTTAAAATCAGGAA
>CAZFJO010000433.1:0-2876 GCA_964518915.1 uncultured Saprospiraceae bacterium | reverse complement strand
TTAGACAAGCCATCTACCGGGCTTATCCTTCTTACCAACGATGGCGACCTTGTCAATAAGATTCTGCGAAAAGAAAACAACAACGAAAAAGAATACATCGTATCTACTGTACAAGCTATAGATAAGCGGTTTAAAAAAAGAATGGAAGGCGGTATACCTATCCTAGGAACCACAACCCTTCCTTGTAAAGTCAAGATCATCCATGCACATAAGTTCTCAATCACACTTACGCAAGGACTGAATAGACAGATTAGAAGAATGTGTGAATATCTAGGTGTCCAAGTTAAGTCATTGAAGCGCGTCAGAATTATGCAACTAAGTCTAGGGGCCCTGAAAGAAGGAACATGGAGGCCATTAACTGCATCAGAAAAAAAGACGATTTATGATGGCATACATAATCAATCCTCGTGATCAGTATCAAGGTCAATTTGCGGGATATCTTGTTTATTTAACCCGGAAACATAACACTGCTTAATCCATCGATAGTCCGTTCCGCTTCACCCATATATTTAATTTTTCCCTTTGCCCAGATAGCCACCTAACCAGGCCATCGGAATATAGGCAATAGCAATGTCTGCAATTTCGAAACCGATAGGTGCGGGAATAGAGAATGCCATCATCAATCCACCGACCAGAAAAAAGATACCGACAACAATGGCATAGAACATCTTTTTATCGTAGCATATTTTACTAGCAACGAAAGCTCCTACCAAGGTCCCTCCTGCATGAGCTAAAAGCGGCATAATGAAGTGCTTGGCAGAAAACAAGTGGATACTTTCTTTTAATCCTTCTACCGTACTTGCATCAGCTCCTTCTGGAGGAGGCACGAATGTATTCCCTAAGATTATAAGTACATAATTAATGGCGCTACCAGCAATAATTCCTGCTACAAGACCGAGGATATTTCTTACAGTTGGTGTCATGTCTTTATTGGTTTTATTTTTTAGAACTGACTTCAAAGTATGAATTATACTACTTATATCCAGAATTACATAGTTTTTATTCTTGAAATCAAGTGACTTACGAAAGTGTATTCCGTCTAAAAAGAATACACATCATTTATTAACCAAAAATATTAACACAATGGATTTAGGAAGCATTGATCTTACGAAAATCTGGGACACTATTCTCGCTTGGTCCCCTAAGTTAGTAGCGGCCATACTTACACTGATTATCGGATTCTGGATCGTCAACTTGATAACCAAGATGGTAGGCAAGTCACTTGACAAGTCAGGAATAGATAAAGGCCTTATCCCATTCTTGAAATCACTCATAAGTGTAATACTAAAAATACTCGTTGTCATTTCAGCAGCCGGAGTTGTAGGGATAGAAATAACAGCATTCGCAGCCCTAATTGCGGGAGCAGGTCTTGCCATAGGAGCGGCTATGACGGGAACACTTGGCCATTTTGCCTCAGGCGTTATGATCCTCATCTTTAAACCATATAAGGTGGGAGACCTTGTAGACATACAAGGAACAGTAGGTCATGTAGAAGAAATTCAAGTGTTCAATACAATTATAAATTCACTTGATAACAAAAAAGTAATCATGCCTAACGGTATTGCGACCAGTGGTATCATGACTAACCTTACGGCAAATGGTAAGTTAAGAGTAGACCTCAATGTTGCTATGCCATATGAGGAAGATTTCGATAAGGTAAAAGGTATAATTAAAGGAGCACTTGACAACGTAAGTGAAAAACTTCCAGATGAGCCTACGATAGAAATAGAGAAATTCGATGCGAACAACGTATTGCTTGCAGTAAGACCATACGCTACGGATGCGACTTACTGGGATGTATATTTCAATTCTTATAGAGAAATCAAGAAAGCGCTAGGAGCGGCAGGAATAGAAGTTGCTTATCCAGCTAGAAGAGTGAAAAACATTTCATAGTAAAGAATTTAGCAATTATTAGATGAAGGGGGCTGCTCTATAGTGAGTGGCTCCTTTTTTTATTCCACCTAAAATCAGATAAATCCCATAACCCTAAACAGTGTGGCTACAAGGTAGATGAATGCCATATTAACTACCTGCACCAAAATGACAGCGCCTAAGGTACGCCAGATCAGAGAAGATTTTTTATCTACATACGGCTTGAAAAATCTATAGAAAAAGTAAAATCCATAACCTAGAATAACAATGCCTATAGAAACTATAATCATAGAAAGAAAAACTTCGTTTCGTAAGCATAACGCCAGTAATAAAACAGGCATACTTATGATCAGTTCAGCACTCGTCCGGTAAGCATTGATTACTATATGTTCCGAAAAATTCAAGAGCGCCATTCTGAAAAAAAGGAAACTGGCTACAGCACTTGCCGGTACGCCCAGCAGTATAAAGAGTTTCTGGTATTTCCGTGCAAAAGCATCGAAATCCGAAATCACTTTACCTTCAATACCATCACTGAACATGCTAAGTTCATAATAGCCAGGCTCCACTACATTTTCTAGAATGAAATACATGGAACCAATTAACAACAGAAGGGCTATTGAATTAAAAAACCTTTTCCTCTTCCCTGCAAGATAACCTCTCATAGCTATTCCTGGTCTCAAGAACAATTCACCTATGGTATAGAAAATACCTCTTTCTAGTTGGAAAATATCTTTAAAAATCCCCTCTTGCATAAATTTTACAAATGAGAATCTAGTGACACTTGCCTTCTGCCCGCATGCTGGACAATACTTACCATCGTATACATATTCACAATTCTTACAAATCATAGTGACTCTTCATAATGGAAGATAACACTTCTGGCGAAACCATACTAGCTAGTGATCTATTCGTTCCCGACATCCTAAGTTCAATCACGCATTGAATTCCTGCAAATATTATAAAAACATAATGCGACTGATAAACATTTACTCCCTTTGGAAGGC
>CAZFJO010000432.1:0-2883 GCA_964518915.1 uncultured Saprospiraceae bacterium | reverse complement strand
GGAAGTAAAATCAATATTTCAGATATGGATTTTCTAAATGAGGATTTCGGTGTAGCGATGGGCTTTAACGATTTATTGATTACCCGAGACGGTGGCGCAGTCTGGGAAGAAGTAACGCCAGATGTAGAAAACCTTAATGCCGAAAATCTTACCCTTGTTGATGAAAACACTTTTCTTATAGGTTCTAGAAGTGGTGTTTTCGTAACCCAGGATGGTGCGCAGTCATGGAATAGAATCAGTGAATCTATTAATAATACCTGGGTGTCTGGAATCGTATACAACAGCGACAATGATATTTTAGTAAGTACACTTAATGGAAATCTTTACCGTACAGATATATCAGGATCCTCCTGGGATGAATTACTCGTTACGGACGGAATCGATCGGATAGAATCTACCTCACCTAGCAAAATCACAATCGCAGTTGACGGTCAGAAGATCATGACCAGTACAGATGCTGGAGTGACCTTCGAAGAAGTCCAGCTTGAGTCTGATGGTGATGAGTTCGTCGATTTATACTTTTACGATGAAAACAAAGGGTACGCCATTCAGCGATTTATTGACAGCCTCTATCTTACCAAGGATGGTGGTGTAACTTGGGACAAAAAGAAGCTGCCTACAGCAACATTCTGGGGAGGTTTTTCTTTTTATTCAGATCTCGAAGGCTACCTAGTCGGTGGGTCTGCTGGTATAGGCCGTGTATTAAAGACGATAGATGGTGGAGAAACCTGGGATGAGGTATTATTTCTTCGTTCTGCCTTCAGTGCCGTTTCGGCTCCTGTACCTGGGGAAGACTTAGTATGGGCTGGAGGGACAGGAGGCATCATTGCCCGCTTTTCCTTATGTAATGAGGCTCCTAGTATTTCAGCCCTTTCTGTAGAAGAAGTATGTAAGAATGATACCATTACAGCAAGTATAAATTTCGAGAACGTAGATGTTTTCCAGTGGACCTTACCAGAAGGCTGGCTGATAAATGGCAATGACAATACGGCGCAAGTCCAGTTGCTCGCAGGAGAGTCAGGAGGTACACTATCTGTCATAGGGTTGAATAGTTGTGGGGATGAAACAGCACCCCTTACCTTTAATCTGGGAAGCCCTAAAGAGAATCCGATTCCTGAAATCAATCTAGATGAAGCTACACTTAGTACTTCTGCTTCAGCATCGACTTATCAGTGGTATAAAGATGGAGAGCCTATCGCTTCTGCAAATGAGCAGACCTATACAGCAACAGAAACAGGTGATTACTATGTAATTGTTACTTATGACAACGGGTGTGTATCCCCCATAAGCAATGTCATCAATGTAGTCATCTCAAGCATCGTTACGATCGGAGATGAAACCATATCCTTGTATCCTAACCCAGCACAAGATTATATATCTCTATCTAATTCATTAAGTGGATTACAGAAAGTAGAAATCTACAATTATCTGGGACAGATGGTGCAATCTTCTGGGAATCAACTCAACTACAATATTTCTAAGTTGCCTGCTGGTCAATACTACTTGAAATTAGTGACAGAAAGTGATTTCGCTACCCTGCCTTTTTCTATTTCTAGATAAGAGTCGGCTAGATTTAGAATGGCATTGGTTTATTTACTTTCTTCTAAAAGAAGTCTGTAAAATTTTCTCGGTTGACAATATGAACTTGTTCAGGAGAATAACGATCCATAAAAGAAGGAGCGATCCGAGCTTTACGATTCTTATTGTACTTGAATTCGTATGCCCTAAATCGGTCATTATTTTTAACCACTAAATCTACTTCTGATTGACCTTTACTTCTCCAAAAGAAAAATTGAGAGCTAGTTTCTGACACTGCTTCTTTCTTCCTGAATTCTGACATAAGGTAATTCTCCCAGAGAGCGCCGATGTCATTTCTATTATTCAATGTATTAAAATTTCTTATGATGGCATTTCTGATTCCATTGTCATAAAAGTAGATTTTCCTAGAGGTAGAAATCTCTTTTCTAGGGTTAGTGGCAAGTGGCTTTAATCGATAGACCACATAACTTTCTTCAAGTAAACCTATGTACCTCTCTACAGTAGCTGTATCTAAATTCAGCATATTGCCCAGCTCATTATAAGAGACTTCATTTCCTACTTGGTAAGCAAGTGCCTGAAGTAGTTTATTAAATACTTCTGGCTTTCTTACATCAGCTAGTTCTAGAATATCTTTATATAAGTATGAAGTGGTCAGTTCTTGCAATCTCTTTTCTTTTTTGCCTCCTAAGAATATTTCCGGATAGCAACCATAAATCAAGAATTCATCGAGCCTATGACTAGCTTCCATATACCCGATATCGTTCTCAATTTCAGCCCAACTCAGAGGGAACAATTCGAAAGTCCATTTTCTTCCTGTCAATGGCTCATTAAGTCTTGTATTAAGGTCTAGGGTGGAACTTCCCGATAAGATCAACTGTACTTCTTCCTTGCTGTCTAAAATCATTTTACTTATCAATCCTACATTAGGAATGCGTTGTGCTTCATCTATTATAACATAGGTATACCCTCTTATTATCCTAAGTAGATTATCTCTAGATATACCATCAAACGTATTGATGATCATCGGGTCATCGCCATCAATCCATAAAACGGATTCTTTATCAGCTACATAAGCTTGAACCAATGTCGTTTTACCTACTTGCCGTGCACCTTTAATAAGGAGGGCTTTTCTGTTTTCCTCATATTCTGGCAGTAAATGACTCAGCTTTCTTTCTATCATTGTTACACACTTTATTATAGAGAATTAATAACTATTGTTGGTTCTTAATGTGCTTTTTTTATTGCTTCAATCACTAATGAAACTTTTTCTTTCAATAATAATGCCTGTTTATTTTTGATTACATTGACATATATAACGTGTTATTTTTGATTACGTTCCAATAT
>CAZFJO010000431.1:0-2892 GCA_964518915.1 uncultured Saprospiraceae bacterium | reverse complement strand
GTCAATATCAGCAGCCATAAAATCCACTGTCATGAATCCTACTCAAGCTAGATTTTAAGTACTACTTCTAGTCCTGTGTATCTTCCATACTACCATTAAAACACAAGGTGACAACGTATACCCTATTGTCCGTGCGGATGATATGAGATATCCTTATTCTGGGAATCTTGCTTTAAAAGAATCCATCGTTGCGGGAATTACAACCCAGTGTGGAAGTAACTGTTCCATCACCTTGGCATCCAGAAGCCATCGAAATTCTAAAAGTATGTTTCAGTAGACATAGGCATCCATCTTGCAATAACGAGTGAGTGATATAATGTCAAGCGTAGACCGATTATGTCGGCGGTGTCTATTGTAGATGAGTTGGGTTGATTCTTTCCGATTACCTGGCCCTATGCGGACTACCCTGACAGTTTCATGCTGATAAAACGGAACATCATCGTGATGGATTTACAAGTAGAAATTCAAGTCCATATTGAAATCATTAGAGAGGATGTACCTATTACATACCTGTCTACACATATGGGCTGGGAGAGCAAGTCTGCAGACTTGTATTAAATCAATAAGGATGTCGCTTCCGCAAATGTACAGTCCTTACTCTTAAGCGGTTATGAAGTGGCACCAATCTCTAAGTCGGGTTATGGATGCCCAAGAAAAAGAAGAAGCGTTTATCAATATCCGCGAAGCCTTCAAACCTGGTAAAAAAATTGTGATTACACACCTGGCTCTTGATGACCCGACAAAAGAGCCATCAGTCACTGTGGATATGGAACTGTAGCCCAAGATTGATAGACTGATCTAGTTATTCTAAAAAATAAAAACCAGATTGATAAACTGGGTATAAAGTTGACTACTTACCGTAAATTAAAAACCTTGGGAAAAACATAAAGGCACTCGGTAGATACCGAGCGCCTTATGCAATCTGTTGTTGTTCTTTTTTTACTGCGCTACAATAAATTTTTTCTTGATCGAATAGTCATTATTCGCAATTTCTATAAAGTAGTATCCAGCCGTCAACTCAGAAGATGGTATCTGCATTGAAGTCGAAGTGACTTGGGTAGTGGTCAATAATTTTCCGTTCAGGTCAAATATGGTTGCCTTCCCACCTATCAGTCTTTCTTCTACCTGAAGTGTCAGATTGGTCCCTTCGGCCACTGGATTAGGATACACCTTCACTTCGTTTATATCTAAGTTTCTAAAAGAAAAGGACTCAGTTTTTACTTTAGCCTGAATGTCTCCTATCAGTTTACTTATTTTATTTAAATCAATGGCTCCTTTCAGCGAAAACACCACAAATTCTCCATCCTCAGAAGTTCCCATTCCTACCAACTCGTATACAATATCATTGTCTTCATCTATCATCAGGTGGAAGTTATTGCCTCCATCTCTTATCTGTATAAGTTCTTCGAAATCAGGTCTGATTTTCTTTATTCCTGCTTTATAAGTTGCAGTAGGATCTGGTAGATCTGGAACCATTACGAGGTTAAATCCTTCTATTGTTTCTACAAAAGATGCAATTTCTTGTGCTTCTTCTTCCTCCGTTGCTTCAAGGAAGTTAGAAGCCATCTGGAACAATTTCCCTGCTACGAATACAACCGTAGCGCTTTCTTTTTCTTGCAAATCAGCGAAATGCTCTTCCACTACATTCTGCCCTATAGCAGAGAATGACATTAAAATTGCACAGGCAATGGTAAAATACTTTTTCATGATTAAATTGTTTTAAGTGATTTCTGTATTAAAAGTTGGTAACTCAAGGGCAGTGTCGTTACATAGGAGAGACGGACAATACGGATGAATGTTACAGAATCATGGTTCCCTCCGACGAAAGTTTCCTTTTTTTCGATGAGTATTATCTCTCTATGGTCGAATGGAGCTATGGGATACTTTGGTTTTCCGGCTATCTTTTAATAGAAACATAAAGGTGGTGTTGCCTCTGAACTACAAGCAGTTATACATTTTCTATAGATCTGTAATAAAATTTGCAGGAAGCAATCACCAAGTCGGTTATTAATATTTTACTATTTTGGAAGCCTAGAAGTAAACCCATTATGGCAGAAATCAATCCACAGAATCTTCCGCACACGCCGGAGAACCCAGAACTAAGTCTTACTGAAGCCCTGATTCCTATTCTAATTCTGATAGCATTGCTGGCCTATAATGTCTACATGTTCGGTGACAATGCCTTAAGTGGATCTAATCAATTCGTCTTACTAATCGGTGCGGCAGTAGCAGCAATTGTGGGATTCAGAAATAAGATTTCTTACAAGCAGATGATGAAGGAGGTCGGAGAAAACTTCAAGTCTACCGCTGGTGCGATAATAATTTTATTGTTCGTCGGATCACTGGCAGGGTCATGGTTGATCAGTGGAATCATTCCAGCTATGATTTATTATGGTTTAGAAATTCTGCATCCGAGTATATTTCTTCCAGCATCTGTCGTAATAGCAAGTATAATTTCCATCGCTACAGGCAGCTCGTGGACAACTTCTGCCACAGTAGGTATCGCTCTGGTTGGTATCGGAAAAGCCATAGGCATAGATCCAGGAATGGTGGCTGGTGCTGTCATATCAGGAGCCTACTTCGGCGATAAGATGTCACCCTTGTCTGACACGACCAATCTTGCTCCTGCAATGGCCGGAGGAGAACTTTTTAGCCACATAAAATATATGGCGCTGACAACTGTCCCTACCATAATTATCACCATCATCATTTTTATTTTCATCAACCTATTCATTACTACTGAAGGGATTGCCGATAGTGAAGTTATCCAAGCGACCATCCAGGGCAAATTCAATATCAGCTTGTGGTTATTCCTTGTCCCTATTGCAGTAATCGGCTTAATCATTAAAAAAACAAAACCCATTATAGCCTTGCTTATAGGAAGTATTCTGG
>CAZFJO010000430.1:0-2904 GCA_964518915.1 uncultured Saprospiraceae bacterium | reverse complement strand
AAGGGGCTCTAGGAAGAGAAAGAACCATTCTTGCGGATGGAGATGATCAATCGCTCAATTTTCCTTACGCCATGGTAGAGTATGCTTTTACAGAAGAATTAGAAGACCTGAAATCAGGTAAGGAGGTTAAAATTAAGTTTGAAAACAGTGGAGCTGTTAACCAAGCCTTGGTTTCTAATAATGTGGTAGGTTTTCTGGAAGGATCTGATGCTAGCATGAAGGACGAATACATCATTGTTTCAGCCCACTATGATCATGTCGGTGTAGGAAGAGCCGTAGATGGCGACAGTATATATAATGGTGCTAGAGACAATGCAATAGGGACAGAAGCGGTATTGTCTTCCGCTCGATATTTCTCTAAAAATCCTCCTAAACGTTCTGTTCTTTTTCTTGCATTTACAGCAGAAGAGATGGGATTGCTAGGAAGTGACTTTTATACTAAGAATCCTGTGCTCCCTCTTAATAAGTGCATTTTCAACATGAACACGGATGGAGCAGGTTACAATAGTAAAGAACACATAACGGTTATCGGTCACGATAGAGTAGGCGTCTTAGATATTTTCGAAGAGTCTGGTAAAGCTGTCGGACTGACCATAATCGGCGATCCTGTACCAGAACAAGGATTGTTCGATAGATCAGACAATGTAAATTTCGCTAAGCATGGAATTCCTGCGCCGACTTATAGTCCTGGTGTAACTGCATTCGATGAAGAGCTACTGAAGTATTACCATCAACCAGCAGATCATCCAGAAATTCTAGACTATGGATATGTCAAGAAATACATCCAAGCATTTATCTTTTCTGCGGAAAAGATAGCGAATCTGAGTACTGCCCCTAAGTGGAAAGCAGGAGATAAATATGAAAGTGCTTACAAGGAGTTATACGGTTCAGAGTAAAGTCTGGAAGTAATTATAATGAAGGTATAAAGAGGGCAGACTTGATAGAGTCTAGCTCTCTTTTTTGTTAGCTTCGATGGTCTTCATGATTTCTTCGTCCGACTTCCCTATGTTTTCTATTAAGAATTGCACATCATCGGCTAGTGCATTGTTAGGGAATTTCTGTAAAAATTCATTATACGTATTCTTAGCAGCTTCTATGTTCTTCAAGTCATTATCTAAGATAAATCCTTTCAAGAATAGGGCCGTTGCTGATTTTTCGTAATCTGGATAACTGTCTAGTATCCAGTCGTATATAGATAGAGTCTTACTGTAAGACCTCAAGGTCCGAGAAACTTCTGAAGCCCTGTATAAGAACTCAGGTGCGGCAACAGAATTAGGGTTTCCGAGTGCATACGCTTCACAAGCGTCTACATAAGTCTGTGCAGCCTCATTGTTAATGGCAGTCTTGTTTTCTGGATTAAATACTTTTTCTCCTACGCCTTTAATGTATGCATCTATATCTGCGATATCGACTTTCTTGTCTGCTGAGACAGCATGGTCCTTGAAGTTAGATTGTACAGAATGCATGAGTACGTCAGCAGCTACACCCTTATTGTTATCCCTCATGTAATTAGATAATTTTTCAAGGGTAGTTGCAGTCTCGTCGCTGTTGTAATGATGTTTTAATCTAGAAAATAAAAATGGAATCGCGTTACTGCCTAGTTTCTGATCCTCTAATGCGGAAGTCGAAGCATCGATTAAATTAGTAGCTTCTGCCGAAGTTGGGTTTAACATAACCTCCTGGAGTGCTTTATTCGTAAATGATTTTAGCGTGTTTTTATCGGGGCTATCTAAGTAAGCTTGATAAAGTTGCTTTAATTCTTCGTTCTGGATGTCGTATGTAGGGGTTTTGCTATTGCAAGAGTATAGCACGACAATAAGAAATAACAAGATTGTAATTCGCATGGTATATAAATTCAATTGATATGGTAAAAATAACTGCTTCGTAGAGGTTTTTGGTATAGAATGGCTAGGAATTCCATAATAATCGTGATCTCTATGCTTATAAGTGCTATAAATCACGGTATTTATGGAATATTGCAGGGCTTTAAGCGAGTTTAGCAATGGGATTGGAATTCGTTGCTTATCTTGCTTTCTCAATACAAAATTACCGCCTTTAATATGAAAAAGTCAGCTTTATTACTCCTTAGTTTATTTATGATGTACGGATGTAGCTCAACGAAAAAACTCGTTGCTCCCGTTGCAGAAAGTGTACCTATAGAAACGATGATTGACATATCAGATGTTTCTGATGATCAAGCCAGTGTTGTTATAGATCCAGGAAGAATAACACAGGCTGTAATCATTTATCACATTCCTAAAGTAGTGCAAGGAACATATGCGATAAGTGATTTCGGAGGATATATTGAGGACTTCGAGGCGACCAATGCTGAAGGAGTATTGCTTCCCGTTAAGCAATTGGATAAGAATTCATGGGAAATCTCTAACGCTACCGATCTTGATAAGATATCTTATAAAGTCAACGATACATTCGATGTAGAGGCTGAGCACGGAGGATCTCCTTTTTCTCCTTCTGGTACCAATATCGAACCAGACAATGCAATTCTGAACCTTCATGGATTCATCGGATACTTCGATGTATTAAAAAACAACCAATACAACCTTACGGTTTCATCGCCTAAAGAATGGGCACTTACTTCTGCGCTATCCAGTGTAAGTACGACAGCGAGTGCGGATGGCAAGAGTATTATCAATAAGTTTTTTGCTCCTAGGTATTTCGATATTACGGATAATCCGATGATGTACGGAAACCTTGATGTGGAAGAGTTTCTTGTAGGTGATATTAAAATTGTCCTCAGTGTTTATTCTCCTAATGGTACGCATAAAGCTTCTACCATCAAGGAAACCATCAATACCATGATGGAAGCGCAGAAGACTTATATGGGTGACATCAATAGCACACCTCGCTATGATATCTACTTGTATTTAGCAGCTAATGGAGAAG
>CAZFJO010000429.1:0-2908 GCA_964518915.1 uncultured Saprospiraceae bacterium | reverse complement strand
TGGACATTATTTTCCTCATTCCAGGAAAGGGAGATGTGATCCTCCAGAATTTCTCCTACCAATCTAGGAGTCGGTACATCCATAGATTGAGAAGTAATGGTCACTTCCTTTACAACTTTACTGATGTTGTTCTGATGATCGATGGCTTGGTAGATATATTTATAGTCGGTTGAAGGTTCAATATCTATGTCGAAGTAAGACATTCTAGGCTCTATGCTATTCCATAAAGTAACCCAGGTAGTCTCTCCTTTTCTCTTTCGCTGTAGTCGATGGGATTTTACATCTCTACTGGAAGAGGGTAGGAAGTGCAA
Organism: uncultured Saprospiraceae bacterium; assembly: GCA_964518915.1. Classification (GTDB taxonomy): domain Bacteria; phylum Bacteroidota; class Bacteroidia; order Chitinophagales; family Saprospiraceae; genus JABDLO01. Next base: position 2,597 of record CAZFJO010000429.1, on the reverse strand, counting down.
TTGTATGCCCTTCTTTTTTACTTCATAATGGTTGATTAACCCAGGAGAAGGTGGTGTAAAATCTGGTCTATCTACTTCCAGAATTTCAGAAAATTCACTGACCATATAATCGTTGTCAACCGCTACGATTTGGTAATATCTTTTTTCGTTCAGTAAATCTCTAGATAGACTGTCGATGTATAATCGCGAGCGATGAGGTATGTCAGAGATGCGTGTAAGGTTTCTCTTTTTTCCATCTCCAGCGTATATGTAGTAACCGATTACATCCAGTTCTTCTGCTTCCTCCCATGTGAGAATAATGTTGCCAGAAGTATCTCTAGAACCTGTCAATCCAGAAGGAGGATTCGGAGGTTCAGTGTCCTGAACCATGACGAATACTTGATTCGAATAAGATTGATTGCCCAGTGTGTCTTCTGCAATCAATTGATAGCCGTACATGCCTTCTATTATGGTTTTATCTTCCTTGATTAATTCATTTCCACTTGCCCAGTTTTCGAATGTGTAACTGGCATCTCCGAATGTGCGCTCTAAGTGATAAGTAGCAACTTCATCTCCTCCTGGTTGTATCCATGATAGTGAAGTACTTAGGTGCTTGCCTAGTGTTTCTGCCGATAGTTGTGGTGCAGGAGGAGGGGTTAGGTCTTTGCTTCTCGCAGATAAAATGATGGATGGTTGACTTTCGTCACCAAATGCATCTATGCCGATCAATCTATAAAAGTGTTCCTTATCTGTGAATACAGAATCTTTATAGATGAAAAAATCTGCTTCATTCAATTCTGATGAAAACATCTGAACATAAGGGACTTCATTGAGTCTGGTGAATGATTTTCCATCCAAAGATTTTTCAATATAATAGCCAGAAAAATTTTCTTCATGGTATGCTCTTTCCCAGAGAAGATGGACTTCTTTTTCTTTTCCAAGTGCATCGTATAATAGAGGCTGAGAAGCGGATCTATTCCGGTTAGTGATTTGGTAAGATTCTCTAGGAAAAAAGTTACCGGGAGTTGCTACAACCTTGTAGCTATATGTTACCTCCGAATCTATATCTCTATCTATGTACATCAACCCAGCCATCTGGGCAGCCATTTTATCCATGTCTGAAGCATAATGCACCAGCGACCATCTGTTCTTGAAATTGTCGATTTTTTCCATCAAGCTGGCATCCCCATCTTTATAAGTGTTTTCCCAATTGCGGTGGATGTTCTGAAGAACAACTATGAGCATATCGGCGTTGATTGCGCTTGAAGCAAATGTTTCCATTTTTTCTTCTGACCATGGTTTTATTTCATCGATTAAGACATATTCGTTTTCTGGGTTTGATAAATCTTTTCTAAATATGAATACAGGCCTAGATAGATGATGGAACCATAAGTCAGGTTCATCATAACCCCATCGCAGAGCTATGCTATCGCCGTAATGTTTACTGATTAGATGGACATCCCCTTTAAATTGATTGCTGACAGATCTATTCTGACTCGTCAGAAAGAGAGGAGTCATTAGTAACATGCATATTATTATTCTCAGTCTCATTGCTTGTTAGATTTAAAAGACAGGGTGACAGAAGTCCCGTCGACGTGCGTATCGTCTTCGTAAGAAGTATTGTACAAGAACTTGATCTCATTAGAGAATCGAGTGACTGATTCGAAGAGACTGTCAGTGTCGATATGTGTATGTGTTATTACTTGGAAGTTACCATCGACTAAATCGCTGTTTTCAATGGCCTGTTTTACGCGCTTGATTTCAGCAAGGAGAGCGGTTATGGTTTCATCGGGATGCGCTTGACGCAATGGAGGAAAAAGAAGGGCATAACCATTTTCAGTGAAATCAATGTTTTCTTCTGCTGCCTCTAACATCTCATACGCATCATCTATGACATCGTCCGTTACATAGTATTTTATCTTAAGGATGTTTTCGCTTGATATTATTTCTGTTGTACCTCCAGAGGCTATATCTATGTTTGATAAACTTCCCGTGCTTAATTCTTTCATAGAAAAATCATGAGGCCCTCTATGAGAAGACATGTTGTTGTTTATACTTCCCAGATCTACTTGACTTATAAGTAAGTTGTCATCTTCTTCATCTTGCTTGATGTAAGAGCCAGTATTGACATGATCGTTGAGTGGTTCACTTACGTTTTCTCTCCAGTCATAGTGAAAAGAGTAATCATAGTTATCATATAACCTAGGCCATCTATACTTGACAGTATCACAACTGTAAGCGATCTTATAATCAGCAGGCCCTCTTATATCGCCTCCTCCAGAATCGTTCCATCCAGAACCAACTTGGTCGAGAATCTCATTGGTGCTAATCTCTTTCATGATATCATCTACCAGATCTCCGTTGATGCACGTGTATACACCGTGCCAATTGTTATAGTAATCACTACTCCATATCTCGGTAAATTCTTCTAGGATAGGTTTTACTTCATTACTGAAAAAAGGACTGGTAAAGGGGTCCATTATTGAAACCTTGGGTTCTGCACAGTAATAAGAATCGTCGTCTATTTTTCCTATGATGTCATACTCATCGAATCCCTCTGTGCCTATTATATCTAATCGCTGATATCCATCTTTATATTCTATTTCGATATCTGCTTC
>CAZFJO010000428.1:0-2915 GCA_964518915.1 uncultured Saprospiraceae bacterium | reverse complement strand
GCATTGTGGTACTTGTTTCCTCACCATTCTTGAGTATAGGTCAGGCGTTTACCACAACATGGAAGACGGATAATGAGGGAAATACTCCATCGACTGCTATTATGATTCCCATAGATGTTTCGTCAGGAGTTGTTAATTATGATGTAGACTGGAACAATGATGGAGTATATGAAGAAACTGGATTAACAGGGCCTGTTTTTCATGATTTCGGTGCACCAGGTACTTATACAATCAATATGCGCGGAAGTATTTCTCATATTAATTTTGGTCCCAGTTCAACGGATAAACTAAAATTAATCAGCATTGATAACTGGGGAAACACTGTCTGGGATAGTTTCAAGAGTGCTTTTTTGGGTTGTGAAAACATGAACGTAACAGCAACGGATAGTCCTGATTTAAGTTCATGTGTTGATCTATCATTCATGTTTCTAGATTGCACATCTCTAGATGCAGATTTAAATTCATGGGATGTAACCAATATCCATTTAATGAGATTTATGTTTTCTGGAGCAACCATATTTAATGGTGATGTTTCTTCCTGGCAAGTAGGTGGCGTTCAAGATATGTCTTTCATGTTTAATCAATGTAGAATTTTTAATCAGGACATCAGTGGGTGGGACATGGGTAGCGTTACTACTGTTGCAGGTATGTTTCAGGGAGCAAGAGCATTTAACCAGCCTATAGGGTCATGGGTTTTCGGAGCTGTTGAAAATATGTCCGGTATGTTTCTACTTTCAATTGATTTTAATCAAGATCTACAATCCTGGGATGTATCTCGTGTAACTGATCTATCTTACATGTTCCAGTTCGCAGATGATTTTAATGGAAACATTTCGACCTGGGATGTGAGAAATGTAACGACTATGAGGAAAATGTTTGAAAGAGCTTCATCCTTTAATCAACCTTTAGGTATGTGGATGACTAATAGCCTAAGAGACACAGAAGATATGTTTCGTGATGCAAGTGTGTTTAATCAACCTATAGGAACTTGGAATATGTCTGGGGTTACTAACCTGGTAAGTATGTTTGAAAATGCGGTAAATTTCAATCAACCCTTGAATGAATGGATAATAAGTGGGACTAATAGTCTCAAGAGACTATTTAGAGGGGCAGAAGCTTTCAATCAGAATCTAGATATGTGGATTACAACAGGAATAAATAATATAGAAAGCACCTTCCACGATGCTACAATGTTTAATGGAGATATTTCTACATGGGATGTAAGTAATGTATCGACTATGGCAGAGCTTTTCGCAGGTGCGGAGTCTTTTAATCAGCCTATCGGTTCGTGGACGACAACTAGCTTGACGAATATGATTGCATGCTTCAGGGGGGCAGAATCCTTTAATCGAGACATAAGCACATGGGATGTAGATCAGGTTACCTCATTGTACCAGGTTTTCTGGGGCGCAACAAGTTTCAACCAAGATATAAGTATGTGGGATGTTATGAATGTAACATCTATGTCCAGATTATTTTTGCAAGCGTCTTCATTTGACCAAGATCTAAGCGCTTGGGACATAGGATCACTTGATAATGGCGCTTCTTTATTTAGTTATAGCGGAATGAGTAAAGAAAATTATGACCTTACAATTATCGGATGGAATGCACAAGATGTAATACCCGGTGTAACCATAGGTGCAATTGACCTTCTCTTTTGCGAAGGAGAATCTGCAAGAGAAAACCTTATGAGTTCTGATGGATGGTCATTCTTAGGAGATATGAAGGATTGTATTTTCAAGGTAGGTGCAGGAACATTAGATATGTGTGATTATACAGAAGGCGGATCCATTTCAACGGCTGCCGGTAATACGAATATTGATGTTGATTTTTTCGATGGTGAAGGTGACATCTTATTTACCATCAATGCCAATGGAAATGAACTGGGCGACTTTTTTTACGCAGTTTATGTTTCTTCTGTAAATAGGGTATATGGGAGCCCTATAATGAGAAGAGATGTAACAATCATACCTACGTCTCAACCTACTACTCCGGTTTCAGTTAAAATTTATTACACGCAAGCGGAATATAACGCACTTCTTGAAGCCGACCCTAGTATTACTGATTATGCAGATATAGGGTTTACTAAGAATGACCAGTTATGTACAGGCACTTATGATGGAGGTGGATTATTTCTGCCGCAGACCGATAGCGGAATATATAATAGTGCTACTGGAGACATATATATAGAAACCAGTGTTTCGTCTTTCTCTACTTTTTTTGGTCAGAGAGAAAACACTGTGCTTCCTGTAGATTTAATTTCTTTCCAAGCAGAAAAGTTAGATGATCAAGTGAAAGTGTTATGGGTAACAGCATCAGAAATTAACCATGATTTTTTCGAAGTGCAACACGCTGTTGATGGTGTAAACTTTACCACTGTTGATAAGGTGAGTGGAATAAATTCCCGCAGTAATATTTCTTCTTATCAAAGTTACCACGACAACCCCAGTCATGGTTTCAACTATTATAGATTGAAACAAGTAGATCTAGATGGTTCTTACTCTTTTTCAGAAATTGTGTCAGTGAGATATGGAGAAGGAGTGAACCCAGTTGCCTATCCTAATCCCGTTTCTAATACCATATATTTTAACGATTTAGACGGAGGAGAATATGAAATATATTCTCAGCTAGGCAAGCTTCTGGATAAGGGTTCTATTTCTGCACTTGGAGTAGATGTTTCCGACTTAGCTTCAGGTGTATACTATATTACGATGCGATCAGGAATACAATCAATCAATCAGAAGATAATTAAGAATTAAATTTAATAGTTGGGATTTTATGGATAAGGTCAACTTCTGGAATTTAATAAAAAAACCAATCGTTGACCTTTTTGTTTCTATAGTAACAGAAAGCATCACGGTAATTCTATTCCGTTTTAGACATGCTACCCGTCATTTTCATTTCTTGAAGATTTC
>CAZFJO010000427.1:0-2918 GCA_964518915.1 uncultured Saprospiraceae bacterium | reverse complement strand
TATAGGTTTCTTGTTGTGTATGTAGCAGAGCCCCTTATATATCCGGACATGATTCAGGATAGTCTAGTCGATATCGTATCCAATAGCGAAGCTATTATCGGTCAGTACTTTCTACTATTGTACATTACTCCTATATTTTTCGTATTGCTGAAGTATACGAAAGATGTCTTTCTACTTTCAAGAAAATTGAAGCACATACAACAGGAAAAAAGCAACGCAGAAATCAATTTTTTAAAGGCCCAGGTTCATCCTCATTTTCTTTTTAATACGTTGAACAATATCTACACCTTGACACTTAAAGAATCCCCTAAAGCGGCAACTGCTTCTCAGACCCTTGCAAGAATACTAGAGTATATGACCATCTCTAGTGCGCAAGGATTGACCTTACTCAATGATGAAATTCAATTGATCGATAACTATATAGAACTCGAAAAATTGCGGTATGGAGATAGGTTGCAATTATCTGTCACTGTGGATATAGATAAAGATGATTATAAGATCCACCCTCTATTATTGCTTCCATTTATAGAAAATGCTTTTAAGCATGGTGTGAGCAATGATCCACAGTCACCGAAGCTAAATGTAAGTATATCCGTGGTTAACGGAAGTCTTAAAATGGTTGTAGAAAATTCAGTTGTAAGTAACCAAGCTAAGGATGATAATAACTATAGGGGAGGCATCGGTATTAAGAATGTAAAAAATCAACTAAACCTGCTTTATCCGGATGCACATAGCCTCACTATGCGAGGGTTAGATAATAGCTATAAAATTCTCCTAGATATTCATTTAGAGGATAGAAAAGCAGATTCAGTTTTCTCTAAATATAAATTGGTTTAATGTATAACTATAATCCATACGGAAGAGACATAGCTGAATTTTATCCTGTGTCGTGGTTTAATTTTCATATATGGTTCTGGTTATTGACCTCAATTTATTCAGTCTGGTATTTTATGTTTTTTGATTTAAGTTGGGACGTTGCCATCGTATCTAAATTGACCTTTCTTCCTTTTCAGCTTATTGCAGCATATGTGTTGTTGCTTAAGTTTTTAAGAGGATTTTTATTTAGAGATAAGTATGTGGAATTCATATTGGTATCGATTGTGTGGATACTTTTCTTTTCTTATATAACTTTCTTCTTGTGTGACCAAGTTATTTATAACTGGATGAGTAATGAACATGTTGCGAAACCATTCATTGAAATATTAACTGATTTTGAGCGCTTGTTCGATACCTACCTTAGGGTTGTTTTTTTATTGCCTCTTATCTTAGCGAGCTTCGATATCATTTTCTATCTGTATGCTAAACTCAAGTTGGTTAATAAGGAGTCGCATAGAAAACGTGCTGTTGAATCCAGTTTTCAGAAATTGCGATTTAAATCTGATTTCATTGTGGATACATTAAACAGTTTATCTACCATGATAGAAAAAAAGGATGATCGATCTCTTAAGGTTGTAGAAAGGTTATCAGGGGCGCTTGATTTTATTTTATACAAAGGGAATAACCCCTGTGTCAGTTTATTAGAAGAAGTAGAGAGTGTTTCTAATTATTGCGAATTAGAAGAAATAAGGGCGGCAGGCAGATGTGAAATCCAACTGCTTACAGACTTGTCTAAATCCGATTATAAGATAAAGCCTCTTTATCTATTGTCCTTCGTGGAAGGAATATTGCGACCGTTGATTAATCACAGAAAAGAAAAGAAAGATATAACCATAGAAATAGGGCAGCAAGAAAACGCTGTATACTGTTCCATGAGCATTGAAGGTCTCGAAGAAATGTATTTAGAAGAATGTGAAAAAATGATTCCTACGCTCCCTTACGATGGCGATTCAGATATGAAAGTAAATGTAGATGAGAGGACGGTGATTTTTATTTTAGAAATTCATAACTTGAAGAATGATTAAAGCAGTTATTGTCGATGATGAACCACTGGCGGTAGAATTGATTGAAGAACATATTAAAAAAATTCCTAATATAACTTCTGTGTTTTCTACGCACAATCCATTGGATGCATTGAAGTTTTTAAGCGAGAACAAGGTTGACTTGCTTTTTCTTGATGTACAGATGCCGGTAATAACAGGTCTCGATCTTGCAAGAACATTGAAAGGTGGACCGAGCATCATATTTACAACAGCTTATCGAGAGTACGCTGTGGAGAGTTATGAACTCAATGTACTAGACTACCTTGTTAAGCCCATCACCTTCCCTAGATTCTTGACTGCAGTGAATAAGTTTTATGAAACCTCAAGTAACAGAAAAGTAGTTTCAGTAAACAACGATGGAGCCTCAGAAGAATCATCAATATTGATTAATGAGAATAAAAAATTTCATAGGGTATACTATAACGAAATCAGTTACTTGGAAAGCTTAAAAGAATACATCAGGGTAGTAAAAAGTGATGGTCAATTGGTAACTAAATCTACGATGGATTCGATGGAAAAGGAACTTCCAGATCAGTTCTTGCGCGTCCATCGATCTTTTATAATTAATGTCAATAAGGTGGAAGCATTTACATCAAGTTCTATAGAAATCGGGGAGAAGGAAATTCCTATCGGTGGCAGCTATAAGAAATGGGTCCAAGATCGATTGATAAGTGGAAAGTAATATTATGACAGAAAGAAGAACGGTTCTTATAACAGGTGGGTCTAGAGGGATCGGTGCAGCTTGTGCAGAAACATTTGCCCGAAAGGGCTATCAAGTTATTTTAACTTATAGGACACAGCAAGGCAAGGCAGAAAAGGTGATTGAATCACTAGAAGGAAATGGGCATAAAATATATCCGCTGCATCTAGATGATTATGTAGCAATAGAAAGACAGATTTCCCTAATCTTATCGGAGGTAACTCACATTGATGTTTTGGTAAATAATGCGGGAATATTTATGGAACATGCCATTGATAAAGTTTCATATGAGGAATGGT
>CAZFJO010000426.1:0-2918 GCA_964518915.1 uncultured Saprospiraceae bacterium | reverse complement strand
AATTATACCAAGGATCCAGCCCTTGATGTTATAGGCAAGATGGCAGCTGATTGGATTTCACATGAGATTGTACAGAACGACATCAGTGCTGTAATAGATTATAAGACCCTAGAAGATTATCAGAAATTATCGATTTCTCAGGCGAGTATTGCTGATCCTTTTTCTTTAGGAAAGTTGATCGGAGGAAACCTTGTAATCATTTCAGGCTCATACTACCTTAAGGATGGTAAGTTGATATTCCAATGTAGAATAATGGATGCTCAGGATCGGAAGAAAGATTTTGGATTCGAAAATACCGAAGTAAATGTTGGGGAAGAATTAAAAGGTATAGAACTCCTTACCCAGACACTTATTGAATACTTGTCATTGAAAGGCAGTAATAATGAACTCGTTGATTCAGAGATACCTAATTTTACAGCTTATGATTACTTTCTTCAGGCGAAAGAAACATGGAGTCAAGATTACGATCATACTTTAAGTTTGCTTAATAAAGTGCTTGCGATCAACCCTGATTTTAGACAAGCCTCTTATCTGCTGGCGAGGTTGTATTACAATACCAAAAATTATGAGCAAGCAGATTCAGTTATAAACGCAGTAGAGAATCAGTTTCGAAGCTTGAAAAAACATGAAAATACATCTCGTTCAGATAAGAATAATATAGCTTTTTTAAGAGCATTGCTAAGTGGAGAAAATGGTGCAGCATATGAATCTCACACAAGTCTTAATAAATACAACCCTTCAAATTTTGCGATAAATACAGAGTCAATGGTGACGGCACTTGAATTCGTGAATAAGCCAGACGATGTCCTGACTTATTATGAAAACATCAATGATCAAGAACTGAATGATTTCAATTGTTACTACTGTACACTCAGAGATGAATTTAGGGCCCTTGCCGATCTTATGCAGGATGATTACAAGTCTGCCGTTGAAGGTGTAAGAGATCACATCACATTGACTAATCGCAGAAAATCTGCTGAAATCCTGGTTAAGGCTTATGCGGCAGAGAATAGCGTAGAACTGATTGATGAACTGCTAGAAAATGCTGAGAAAAAGTACAAACTTGATAAGGATTGGCGCTACTTAATTTTCGTTGCAGCCAATGAATTCAAACTAAGGGGAAATGATGAGATGGCACTGAAATATGGCAAGCAAGCAATCGAGGCGTATGAAGAAGGAAAGGTGTTGAAAAAGATGCTAGGCAGAATCAATCTGATTATAGGTGATGATGCTCGGGCTAAATATTATTTTGAATCATTTCTTGAGGGCAAGCCCTCCGATACATACTCCATGGCTAAACTAGCCCATATTTATTATAGAGAAGGCAACGTCTCTAAAGGAGAAGCACTGATCGCTGAGATGGATAATTTTAAAGAACCTTATCAATACGGTATGATTGATTATCATAAAGCACAAGCGTATGCCAATATGGGCCAGGAATCATTGGCAATAGAACATCTAACCAAGTCAGTCAGACAAGGAAAAAGATTTAAACTTTTCGATTTTCAGAATGACCCTGATTTAATGCCATTGTTTGATTCAAAAGAATTCGATGAAGTTCTTAATTATTGGCACTAGCCTCTTTCATACTTTCATTTCTTAACTTTCAGAGAAGTCGTAAGTGACTAGCCTTAGGCTTTATTGACATCATATCCAACCTTGCTGTTGTAGAATAACTCCAAAGGTTAATTTCTTTTTCACGTGAAACTTTTTAGTATGAGTTAATTATCTTGAAATCGGATTATTAATTTCTGTTAATCAATTACAGAGGAAAATGCATAGAAATATTACTTTGCTACTATTGAGTTTTATCATCTATTCATGCCAATCAGAAGATCCTCCCCCAGAGCAGAACCCCATGGATCTGTTGCTTAAGATTTCATTAAATTCGAGTAATGACTTAGTTGATTCAGAAGGAAAAGAATTTATCCCATGGGGATTTAATTATACGAACCCTGAAAAGGTAGGACTTATAGAAGACAGATGGGATATAGAAAGCACCTGGGACATTATATCAGAGGACTTCGAAGAAATGAAAGATCTCAGCGCCAATGTTGTGAGAATACATCTACAAGCTGGTAAGTTCTTGAATAGTTCGGATGAGGTGAATCACAGTGCTTATGAAAAATTAAAGAGACTAGCAGATCTTGCTGAAGATCAAAGCCTGTATCTTATCGTGACGGGCTTAGCAGCATATAGGAGAGAAGATACACCTGAGTGGTACCAGTCCCTATCAGATCAAGATAGATGGAAAGCCCACCTTACATTTTGGGAAAACATCGCTTCGACCTTAAATGGGCACAATGCAATTTTAGCATATGACTTGATCAATGAGCCTGTCATAAGTAATGATTGTGAGGGCATGGTTTCATGTGAAATATGGCCTGATGATACATTGCTAGATGAGTTTCAATTTATACAACGTATATCTCTGAATGCAGAAGAAAATTACTTCGAGACACTTGCTGTGTGGATTGTGAAAATGAAAGAAGGAATCAGATTGCACGATGCAGAAACTTTAATTACGACGGGTGTACTTCCTCTTGGGCCTATAACTACGCTTGAATCAGAACTAGATATAATCAGTACCCATTTATATCCAGACTCTGGAGATCTACAGAAGACTGTAGATTTTGTTTTATCTAATCAAGGTCAGAAACCATTCTTGATAGAAGAAATATTTAATTTAAATTGTACGATTAGTGAACTGGAATGGTTCTTAGAAGAAGTGGACGGAAAGTATGCCGGGTTGATAGGTCATTACTTTGGTAGAACGATAGAACAATATACCAATCCTGATATTCAGGATGCATTAAGAAGGAATTTCCTCACATTCTTTAAAGAGAATAATCCGAATGATTAATGGCGGGTGTGTTTGAAATTGAAAGCAGCGACTTCTACCACACATTCCTATAAAA
>CAZFJO010000425.1:0-2946 GCA_964518915.1 uncultured Saprospiraceae bacterium | reverse complement strand
GGATCAGGGTTTACTATAACAACTGGCACTTCTTCCTTAGAACAACTCAAGATTAAGAGTAAAAATAGAAATATCGATATTGAAATATTTTTCACTTATTATTTTTTAATTATTTAACTACGATAACCTTTTTTGTTGGTAAACGCTCACCTTCTATTGTACTAAATAAAACGAAGTAAACACCATTAGGGTATTCAAGAGTGTTGACGAAAATTCTTGATTGATCGATAACATTTAATTCACTATACTTTACTCCTACAGAATTGTAGACCATCATTTTTCCTGATAAATAGTTGTTATTGTGAAAAGTAAGGTAAAAACCATTTCTTGTAGGATTAGGACTGATTATAAACTCTTGCTTTTCTTCTTGTCTTGTTACAATGTTTTCAGTAGCAGCGTTTAAGCATCCGCCATAATTAGGGTTTGAAAGTACTGTAGCACAATCTGGAATCCACATATCATCACAATCATAAATATCATACCATTCTGTTCCAGTCGATTCTAAAATTTCAACAGAACAATCATCAGCCGTACAGAAAGCTTTCACACCTACACATACTCTTTCATCATCAACCATTCTATAAAACCTACAAGGCATTACTGAATCGGAATCCTTAATCTCAACAATTTCATATGTTCCATCGTCAAAGTAGCATCTCACTTCGATATCACAACCATTATCTCTCTCGTGCTCTATTATCTCACAACTTTCCCCATCTCCACCACCATCTCCAGACCCTGGATCGCATGTATTTGTTGGGTCGTCAGGACACACGTCTACATCATTAGGAATGCCATCGTTATCATCATCGGGCATATCTTCACATTTATCTCCTATACCATCGTTGTCACTGTCGTCTTGAAACGGATTGTATACATCTATACAATTATCACTCTCATCATTAACCCCATCCATATCCTTATCGTTAAATTGCTCAGAATCAAAACAATAAAAAGCAATTACATCATCATCTAGTGGCACTCCATATATGTCTAGTGCGTCGAATAAGCATGCACCTCCATTTGTGCACTTTTGGTTTCCACTACTAAAAAAAAAGTTTCCTAAGAGTCCACTTGTGACTTGATCTATTGCTGTGTTTTCAGGAACGTTAATTTCTCCAAGAATAACTTCTTGATTATTATTGTAACGATATGTTACTAACCGACCGCCACCATAACATGGGTTTAATTTATTATTAGGATAGAATTTTAATACCTCTACTTCGCTTTCACAATTTGAATCATTAGTTACTACATCATCTAAATATGGAGAGCAACTGCTGCACACATATGAAATGCCATATTTATCATCAAAATCCTTTAGTCGATCTGCTGGGTCCCAATAAAAATCAAACTTTTTTAATCCTAATCGATTGCGTTGTTCTGGTTTAAACTCAACCGGAATAGCAACCTCACAACCATCTGCCCTAGAGATGTTAATATACTTAATTAGTGGTTCAGAAATATTGTCAAGACTTTCACCAAAACTAAAATCCCCAATGTGTCCAGTAACCTGAAAGCCATTGCCATTATTCTTAGTAATAGTGGTTGTAGTTACGCCATCTGGCCATGTAATTATCCATGGAGAATGGTCTCTATTATAGTTGAGATTTCCATTATCTGAAGAATTAATACTCCATTCTATTTTTTCCTCACGAGGAGTAAATATTGTGCCGCACTGATCTATACAAGAACAAGCAACTTCGAATTCTATGAAACCATTTCCGCCTTCTCGTTTCGTTCCATAGGTATATGTGTCGTCTCCAGAATCATATGTGAATCCGCAATAATCACATAAATCTCTTACCATACGCTTTACATTATTACATTGATCACTAACTATAATCTCAACTCTTCCTGGTGTAAGTCCGTCGATATCTAAGTTATCTCCAATCACTTCCTGATAGATAGAATTTCTATAAAGATTACCCACTTGTCCATCAGATGAATTAATTAAATTGATTTCTATATCATATGGAGGAATACCCCCTGTAATTTTATTGATGCTAATTGCTCCTTCTCCTACACATTCTAGAACTGGAAAGTATTCATTCAATACTACCTCAAATGGATCTTGCGTATTATCACTGCATCCATATATAGAAAAATTTTCTGTGTAGATACAACCTACATCATTAGATATCCAGATAAATGATTCTAAAGAAGTCGAAGAGCCACTGATATCTGAGGATGAGAATTGTTTCTCTATTATGCCTCCACTTTCTTCTATATCGTACCACTCGTTCAATAGAAATACTCTGTAAGGTGGATACGGATTATAAACCTGAACAGAAACAAGACCTTTTACATTGTCTCTAGACGGAAATACTGTCAAGTTAACGAAAAAACTTGACGGTTCTTGAATTGTAAAATTTTCTGAGACTCTACACCCATTATCATCTGTCACGGTAACTGAATAATTAGATAACCTCAAGTTGTCAATGGTTGAAGACGTACTTCCATTACTCCAGTTGTAATAATAAGGTGGACTACCTCCTGTAGGGTGAAGTCTTATTGCCGGTTCATATGAATCGTCACAACTCATTGAAAGTTTGCCATTGGATTTAAGGTCACAAGTACCTAATGCGTAAGTTTCTATTATTTCACATCCTTCTTGGTTTTTTACTTTTATGGTATAAAAAGTATACGGGCATTGATTGTTTAAAATTACTGAATATGCATCCCTTTTGTATTCTGCGCCTCCAGTATAAGTAACATCTATAATGAATGGTCCATCTTCCCCTTCAACATGTATAGAAAGGCCTCCATTACACTTACCTGGATCAGGAAGTGTAGGGTTGTAAGTAATACGCTGGGCAGTAAGTGAAGAAGTAACGACGGTTATCAACCCTAGTGTCAGTAATACATTGAAGAATCGCAACATAAGATATTATTTAGTAAGATCGATGATTCTAAGGTTATGGTCCATGTCTAGAATATATAGGG
>CAZFJO010000424.1:0-2952 GCA_964518915.1 uncultured Saprospiraceae bacterium | reverse complement strand
ACAGGATGTGAATCGGAGGTGACCTTAGAAAAGACATACTGGTAGTAACGTAAATTCAATAAATCAATGTCCGGTTATGCTGGGTCTCATCTAAGTCTATCTACACCTTCCCCATAAGACCAAGCAAGTAAATACACTTTATAAATTCTCTATTTGTTCCTTCAATTTCAGTCTGACCGGCTGAGGAATAAAATATATCTCTTAGATGTCTAAGACAGGATTCGATGTGTCCTATACTCAGAATCAAGACCTTGTAATGTTCATATAAGCCATTGTCGACAGCCTTCATCGTAACCAGTCTTTTCGTTCTCAGGCTCTGGTTGTTGATGAAATGGTCAAATAGATCGTAGTATTCCTCTGGAGTAAATCCTTGAAAATCCTTTAACCTCTTCATAGAAACTTTAATCGCTTCTTCGGGACTGACGGCTAATTCACTGACTGTAACATCATTGGAAAAATACTCATTGATATAATTAGAAAGATTTGTTCTTTTAATTTCTTCGTCTGCTTTAGGTAGCAAAATGAATTCTAAAAATTGTTTAGAAAAATAGACTGCCTTATTCTCTGGTTTTTCTGGCGCATGATAATACATAAAGTGCTTCCTCACTAAATCCCGCACTGTAAGCATGTTGCTTTTCTGAGGATTAAAAATTCGCTCGAAGTAATCCCGACTTACATGTAAAGGCGCATAGTCAAACTCGACAACCTCTATTCTTGACCAAAAATCAGCTGTAAAGGGCTCATCATCCTGTCTATAAATAGCACCTAAATTTGTAGCAGCACAAAACAAGATATTCTCTGCTATATTATACTTGGTGCCATCAGGTGATATGAACACCTTACTCCCTGCGAAAAATGGATTAAGGGATTTCCGTAAGGCTTCAGGCCATTCCTTAATCTCTTCAATATTTATCAGCGAGTTAGGTGTAGTAATGGCTTTAGTAAATCCTGCAGGCACACTATACGGACCGAATTCTCCAAACCTTATAGCAGTTACTAAACTATTCTTAGTCTGCCACTTATCAGAAGCATGCTCAAAATACTCTCGGTTCATGATAGAAGCGGCATACTTCAGAAAAGCACTCTTTCCTGTACTTGGAGGCCCAGTAAGCAAGAGTACTCCAGAACCACTTACCAGTTGTAACTTAGCCTTGATTATAAACTCATTTAATTTATGAGAAAAATAGGGTGTGTTATCTATAAACTCCGGAGTGATTTCAGGTACATTTCGATTTCTCGTTTTTTCTAAATCATCTCGCTTCTTTTTCTCTAAAGCGCACCGCAAGGCTTTCCTCCCTATCTCCTCAGTGGGCAACAATACGTCTATCGTTGTACGCGCGAATTGTGGATAATTGACTTCTGTAGCCTTGCCTTCATATATGTTCCACAAGGCCTCTAGCAAGTCATGAGAATATTCGTCTTTTATGTATAAATCATACTTCTCGAAGAATACATTATAATCTGACCCGTCTAACTCAAACGCCTTCCCGCTTCTCAAATTATCAGTTGTACTAGGCCTATATACTTCTTTATCAGATTCCTTTATGAAACTTACTAGATACTTATCTATACTCCCTTTTTTTTCGATTAGCTCTAAGTGCCATTTTGGAAAAAGTTGAGAAACTGCTTCTAAGTCTACATATAGATGAGGATCGTTTTTTACATATGCATACTTCCCTTCAGAAGTAATTCTTTTTTCAAGATTCGTCCGGCTTTTCTGAAGAATTCTCCGGCCTAATATCCTTCGCAGGTCCATTGCTAATCTTACATCGGCGTAATTCTTCTCTAGCTTAGCTATATCTGATAATATATTCTGATAACCTGGATCTACCGACAACTCCATATCTGAAAAACTAGAACTATGGTTCGCGACGAAAAAATCAATGCTGTCTTTTATCATTTTCTCAAGCTGTCCTTTAGCCGCATTTTTCTGTGCAGCCATCCTTTCTTGTTCTCCGACAATGGCCATCTTTCTATTCTCGACAGCTTTAAACAATCTAGTCTGAATGGCAGATGGAGATAACTTTTTCTCTTTGGCTATGCTCTGAAGTAAAAAAGGTTGCTTCAATAAGGTCATCAATTCTAGCGCTGCAGGATGTGTACCTAGAATATTCTCTAATGCCTGTAAATGGTGGATTTTATTGATTTCATTTTCAATCTCCTCTATTTCGCTAATGATGAACTCTTGAAGCGTAGTTCCATCCTTAGCGATCTGTTCCGAAAACGCGTCATTCAATTCTTCATGGATGCTTTTAAATTCACTCAGAAAATCACTAGAATTTTCTGGCAACATGGCGTCAAGTTCTCCTCTGTAAACCCTTAGTTTATTTAAGATTTCTCTGAAAGTATTTGGATCCTCTAGTCCCTGGGCCTTCGTACGAAAAGACCTGGATGTTAAGACTATGTTTTTAGCCCGTAGTCGCTCTACAAGACTCCTTACCCTTAACTCAGAAGGATTCATGATGTTGTTAATGGTAGATTTCAACCGCATGCCTACCAGAAAAACATGCTCTTTATCGGCTTGAACCATTAGCTCTTCGGTAATGTTCCGGCGGGCAATCGCCATCTTGTTTTTCACTTCAAGAAGATCTTCATAACTATTATCAGAATTGGCAAGCATGTTCTCCACATTGGTTTCGAAGTCATACCGCGCTTTCTCAATGACCGTAGGAAGTTTATTCTCAGGTTCTGGAACTACTTCAGATATAGGGGTTGCGAATTGTGTTTCCACAAATAGGCTTTCTCCTTTAAAAAGATGAGATAGAATTTTAAATGCGGTATTAAAGCTATCTTGATCGTTAGGTATCTTGTTCTCATGTATAATTGTTTTTTTTTGTACAATTTTTAGCGTTCTTTTTCTTGTATCTATTTGATTCCTAATCTAATCTAATTCGATCACAGGATCATAAGTTTCTTAATCAATTACATTGCTTATATCTTCATTACCTACGT
>CAZFJO010000423.1:0-2978 GCA_964518915.1 uncultured Saprospiraceae bacterium | reverse complement strand
AAGGTCGTCAATCTTGACATAAGTCGGTCTATCCTTGCGAGAGACCGTTTTCTTAAGGTAGATTTTCTCACCAGGAAGAGGTTCTGAACTTTTGGGCATTTTATTTTTAGCATAGAGGTTAACCAGTTTTATCCCATACCTCTGAGATATATCGTACATCGATTCTCCAGGAAGTACTTTATGATACCTGGTCTTACCCTTGAATGATCTTTTCTTTTTGCTGATGAAAATCTTGTCAAGCTTATCTAGAGATTGTTCTGAGTAAGTAATCCCTTCATTATATTCTAGTAATTCACTGACATCACGACCTATAGAAGCTGCAACGTCAGCAATCGTTTCTCCTCCTCGAGCGATGACATGCTTAACACCGTTGGTCTTATGAGACTTATAAGATATTCTCTTTTTTATGCGAGGCTTACGTACTACTGCTTCAGATAAGTCTTCCTCTGAGGATGCTTCAGAAGCGTCTAGTCTAGAAGGTTTCAACCGGTTTTCAGATCTTGAGGGATGGTGGCTGACAATAACTGCTTCCTCTTCTATAGCTTCTACATCGAATCTGTCTAGCTTATACTTCTTAATTACTTTAATCAGTTTCTGCGGGTATGCAGGATCTGTGGCATAACCAGCTTTTCTCAATCCATGTGCCCATGCTTCATAATCTGTAGGATCTAAGTCAAACAAAAAACCATACCTTCCATCTCTTCCACTTCTTGTCAGAAAATCTGAGTGCGCTATGTAAGAGTCTACTGCATCATTAAAAACCCTAAAGCAGCTTTTAATCAATTTTCCTCTCTTGTCTCGATCATCGTCTTCCTTGTAATAGGTATTGCCTTCCCATAGGCTCCCACATTTCATTCCGAAATGATTGTTGGCTTCGCGGGCGAGCTTACTCCTCCCCCAGTCTGATTCTAACAATCCTTGAGCCAGTTTTATACTAGCTGGGATACCGGTTCTTTTCATCTCGAAAATCGCAATATCCTTATACATAGAAATATAAGCATCAGAAATGCTGGTGTTCCCATAAATTACGGGAGCGCACACAATCAGAAAACAGGCAATACATAATCTCATATTATATATTTTTTTAATATGAATACAAATATTGTACCTGTCTTTACATATGGATCAAAATTTTCTCTTAGATTGGGAAACTGATAACTTATATAAGTATGTTTATCTAGTTTCATAAATTTAAACCATCAAGGAATAGAATACATAATCCATCCTTGCATTTTATAACGATTAAAAACCAATTTCATTATGGCTAATTTAATGGACCTCCTCCAGGGTCAGATAGGAGAAACACTGATAGATCAATTTTCTAAGCAGCTCGGTGGAGCCGATAAGCAACAGACGCAAAGTGCCGTACAATCTGCTATGGCCATGCTTATGGGAGGACTCACTAAGAATGCAAGTAAGCCAGAAGGTGCCAGTGCGCTTCTAGGGGCACTAGACAGAGATCATGACGGAAGCATCATGGATGACCTGGCTGGTTTTCTAGGAGGAAGCAAAACATCGGATAATGCATCTATGCTCAATGGTGCAGGAATCCTCAAGCACATTCTAGGAGGACAACAGAACAGTGCGGCAGAAATGATCTCGAAGGCAAGTGGATTAGATTCTTCTAAAGCTGGAAACTTACTAGCGTCTCTTGCTCCTATGGTTATGGGTATGCTAGGAAAAGTAAAAAAACAACAGAACCTAGATCAAGGAAACATTTTCGACTTTCTAAAAACCTCATCTCAGAGTTATGTCCAGAAAGAGCCTGCACAACGCAGCTTGCTTAACACCTTACTAGACAAGGATGGTGACGGAAGTATCCTTGATGATGTAGCAGCGACAGGATTCAAGTCGATCTTAGGAAAACTATTCGGAAGATAGAAGTTACATAAATTCAATCTATAATAGAAAAGAGCCTCTTTCAGATTTTATCTGAAGAGGCTCTTTTCTGAAATTTCACATTCAATGGAATTGCCCTTATATCAAGCAGATGCATTCGGTACCGGTATATTTTCTGGTAATCCTGCTGCCATTGTACCTTTAGAATCGTGGATTCCCGATGACATCATGCAATCTATAGCAGAAGAAAACAACCTTGCGGAAACGGCTTTCTTCGTTCGAGACGGTGAGAAGTATACCTTAAGGTGGTTCACACCTACTATAGAAGTTGATTTATGCGGACACGCGACACTTGCCAGTGCCCACATTCTCTTTCAAGAACTCGGATATAATAAGGAGGCCATTGTATTCTCGACCCGCAGTGGTGACCTTATAGTAACCAGATATGGAGAAGAAAAGTATCACTTAGATTTTCCGGCAGACCATGTTACTAAAGTTGATGATTCAGAAATCATTGAAACCATAGAAAATGGCTTAAGCTTAGCCGTAGATAGTGTGTGGAAAGGAAAAGACGATTACCTCGCGATTCTGGACAATGAAAAACAGATAAGACAGTTGGAACCAGAATTTACAGTTCTATCGAGACTTCCTTCTAGGGGATTAATTGCTTCAGCTATAGGAGAAGATGTCGATTTCGTCAGTCGAGGGTTTTTCCCTCAGACAGGTGTCAATGAAGATCCGGCGACAGGTTCGGCGCACACGGTACTGACTCCGTTCTGGTCTCCACGGTTAAGGAAGAACAAGATGTCAGCGCTTCAACTTTCTTCTAGACTGGGAAGCTTTACTTGTATATACAGGGGAAAGAGAGTTTCCCTAATCGGTAATGGGTATACGTATATGAAAGGGAATATACATATCAGCTAGTATATTTTATAAAGTTGGAATTTTTCCATCTTATTAATAGCTTAGGGGTATTGTTAATCGATAGAATACATTGTGTTCTACCATAAATTCATATAATATGTCTGTTTTAAAAGTAATAGAAATCCTATCTAATTCTGAAAAAAGCTGGGAAGATGCAACAAGCACAGGAATTGCTAAAGCTTCTAAGTCTATTAAAAACATCCGTTCTGCCTATG
>CAZFJO010000422.1:0-2984 GCA_964518915.1 uncultured Saprospiraceae bacterium | reverse complement strand
TGATTATACACAGTGCGTTTTTCGTGGGAAGCTTCGATCGGGAGCAAGGATGCCCCAATAAGAGCCTCCCGGAAGTGGCATTTATCGGCAGATCTAATGTCGGTAAGTCTAGTCTAATCAATGCATTGACAGGGCGCAAGGATATAGCTAAGGTGAGTAAAGTGCCGGGTAAGACACAGTTGCTTAACTTCTTCATAGTCAATGAGAACTGGCACCTTGTAGACTTGCCGGGGTACGGTTATGCTAAGATCAGCAAAAAGAAAAGAGAGAAGTGGGAGAAAATGATCGAGCGCTATTTAGTGAATAGACAGCAACTTCAGTGTGCATTCGTATTATTAGATTCTAGAATTCCGTTACAGCGTATCGATTTGGAATTTATTAATTGGCTTGGAGAAAGGCATATTCCATTCGCGATTGTGTATACTAAGATAGACAAGGTTAAGAATAAAGATCGGGTTAAGAACATAAAGCGTATTGAGAATGAGCTACTTATACACTGGAATTTTCTTCCAGAACGATTTACAACTAGCTCAGATACCAGAGAAGGGATAGACACATTGCTTCAGTATATTTCATCTCTTGTAGGAAGTACCTCCGATTAAAACCCTAGCAGCCATCATTTTTACTATATTCGTTCAGAAGATAAAGAGTCCTTGTATAGCGTAAATCCTCATATAATACCGGATATTGAAAAATGGCCGATTCATCAGATCAGTAAGAATCGGGCTGAATTTGTGCAGGAGCTCAATGCATTTGCCCTGGAGCGGATACTAGAGAACCAAGGGGATCGTATACCAGAAATCCTTGAAAAAACATTCTACTTAGAGAAAATAAGGTGTAAGAAGAATCCATGGAAGGTAGATCCATCTGATGAATTAAGTTATTGGTCGGGGTTAGAGAAAACATTCCAGCAAGCTTCTGAATCAGAAGATATGGAAGCCATCCATCTATCGTTATTAAAGCGTGTTATAAACCGGTATTCAGAAGAAATTACGGGATCTTTTAACCCTAAGACGTTTCGATTCATCCGGAAATTTCTCACATCTTTTTACCGGAGAATATTTAATAAAGCCATTAATAAAAAGCACTTCGGAGTATGGGGATCTAGGGATCAATTGTACAAGCGGTTGCGGGTAGAAGGACCTCTAGAGGAAGTCAGAGAGTTGTTTAAAAAAGGAACTGTTGTTGTTGTGCCTACGCACTTTTCTAATCTTGATTCCATCTGTATCGGTTATGCTTTAGATCATATTGCTGGGCTTCCAGCATTCGCTTATGGAGCAGGACTTAACTTGTATGATTATGAGTTGGTTGCGTACTTTATCGGTCGCTTAGGAGCTTATAAAGTGGATCGTAGAAAAAAGAACCCTATCTATCTAGAGTGCCTAAAGTCGATGGCTTGTTATAGCTTACAGAAAGGAGTCAATAATATCTTTTTTCCCGGTGGATCAAGGAGCCGTAGTGGCGCTATTGAAGAACGGCTTAAACTGGGATTGCTAGGGTCGGTGGTAGAATCACAACGGTTGCACTTCCAGGAAATGAAGAACGACCGAATCTACATTGTACCCATCGTTGTCGGGTATCATTTCGTACTTGAAGGAAAGAGTCTTATAGAACAACACTTGCGGTCTACGGGCAAGGAAAAGTACCGTAAATCCAAGATACAATCTAGAAGCTTTACTAAAATATCGAAATTCATATGGTCATTGTTTTCTGAAAGTTCAGAAGTTGTGTTTTCTCTAGGAGAACCGATGGATGTACTCGGAAATCCAGTAAATAAGGATGGTGTATCTGTAGATGAGAAAGGAAATCCGATAGATATAAAGGAATATTTTAAGTGGAATGGTAAGGTTACCCAGGACAGTCAGCGAGAAACAGTATATACTAAAATTCTAGGGGATAAAATCTTGTCTTCTTACTATAGAAACAACATTGTACTTACTTCTCATCTGCTAGCTTATGTAGGATATCGTCTGTTAAAAGCGTCTGTAAATGAAGATTCTATATTCGAATTGAGTAACTATAAACCCGGACAGCTTCAAGTAGATAAGGAAAAACTTACTCAAGCTATGACGGATATCCTTAAGCTTTTAGGAGAATGGGAAGAAAAAGGGAAAATTAAATTGGATCGAGATTTACACCTTCCAGTTCAAGAAGTTATCAAAAAAGGTTTTCATTACTTAGGAGATTATCATGTATCGGACCCTTTATATATGAAGAATGGTACGCTTCGCACAGAAGACATTAGATTGCTATATTTCTATCATAATCGACTAGAAAATTATGGAATTGATAAGGTAATTGAATGGAATAAATACTTCTCAGCAGCCACTTCTAAGGTTGAGGTGTAATGGCATTGTATCCGACAGACCTTATCTATTTATCCAATTGATACCTTGTACTAGCCTACGTTTATTAATTTAGCATTGAAATCAGGATCATTTGAATTTTATTGTATACGATTTAGAGGCCACATGCTGGATGGGGAGACCCCCTAAAGGCGTTCAGGAAATAATAGAGATAGGAGCTGTTAAGGTCAATCCTGTGGGGGAAATATTATCCAGATTTTCATACTTCGTTAAACCATGGGTAAATCCTGTACTTTCGGGTTTCTGTAAGAAACTGACCAGTATAAAGCAAGAAGAAGTAAACCGAGCGTCTAAGTTTCCTAAGGTGGTTGAGGAGTTTAAAGATTGGATAGATATATACGATGAAGATTACCAGTTGTGTAGTTGGGGAAAGTTTGATGTACAATTATTGAAAAACGACTGTGCGCTGCATAAATTAGATGATGAGTGGCTAGATCACAATATCAATCTAAAGGCACAATATGTAGATATAAAAGGCCATGTTAAGTATACGGGGCTTAAAAACACCCTTAAGAGAGAAGGTTTCGAGTTTACGGGTAGACATCATAGAGCCATCAATGATGCAGAAAATACTGCTAAAATATTCATAAAGCTCATCGATGAGTGGAGATATTAAGG
>CAZFJO010000421.1:0-2992 GCA_964518915.1 uncultured Saprospiraceae bacterium | reverse complement strand
GTATTATTGTTGATAATATCTTTTCTACCACCTTCAGAATCATTGTAAGAATTACCTGTACCTGCTGCTGTATTATTTTCTGTTTCAATTGATTCTGAGGTCGCATTTCTATCATCGATATCATATACTTCATTATCTGAAGATGATATTTCAGATTTAGTTATGGAAGTCGAAGTCGCATCCTCTAGTTGGCTACTCGGTAAGCAGAAGTAAATCATCAGAATCAACCCCATAATCCCCATTCCACTAAACAACCACTTCCAGAAAACACCTCTATTGCCTTTCTTCGATTCTCCACCTGCTTCATCTAAAAGCTGGCTCATCATCTTCCATGCCTGAGGGTCGACTTCCGACTTAAAATTTCTAACCCTTTCTTGATATCTATTACTGCTCATGGGTGTAGGTGTTATTGTTTAATAAAAAAGAAGCTTTACTTCTCAATTTCTTTTTAGCCTGCGCCAGTAACCACTTAGAAGTATTAGATTTAATGCCTGTCATTTCTTCTATTTCTCGGTGCTTGTACCCATCAATCTCATACATTGAAAAAATCATGCGTTCGCGTTCTTCCAGGCCTTGAATCAATTCTAATATTTTCTCTGTAGCTATCTTATCAAGGGCTTCATTAAGCACCTGTCCTTTGCCATCGTCTTCACTGAAATCTACAGGTACAAGCAGCTTAGAATGTTTACTTGATTTCCTGAAGTGATCAATAGAGGTGGTTACGATAATTGTTCTTGCCCAAGCCATATAATTGGTTCCAGGTGTGTACTTACTCAATGATCGAAATATTTTAAGCATGGCAAGGTTGAAAATCCACTGCGCCTCTTCTCGATCCTTAGTATACCTCAGTGCAACACCTAAGAGATGACCATAAGTATGATTGTACAGCTTCTCTTGAGCTGGGCGATCTTGCTTCATGCAATCTCGAATTATATCATTAAGTTTATCTCTGGTCATGTTCTTGAATAATAAAAATATTCAATTCTTTAAGCAATTCACTACTAGAACCCTCTAAGTAACTCGTTGCTATAAACTAGCTGTCACTTACTACATCGAAGGATGAAGAAAAAGGGTTGGAATAAAGGATGATTATTTTATAACAAAGTAAGAATCAAGGAGGATGATTAGTCTGATGATACAGGCTTAAAGCGATCAGTTGGCGCTATGATTTATAGGTATGACAACGACCGGTAGTCAATAAAAAATAGAACCCAGCGCAAGCATGTCATCCTTTCAAAAGACCTGTAGTCCTGAAGCTTTTATTAAACACCAGACTTTTGTTCCGGCGGCTAGTTTAAGCCTTTTCTTAGATTCTGTAGAGAGGGTGACCGCTAGAGGAAAACCGACATCTACCAGAAGGATGTTTTCATCCGCAATCTGGGAAGCATTCATGATTATTCCTGGAATCTGGTTCTGGATAGAAGTATCTTGTATTTCATTTAATGCAAGAGAAATTTCATTGGATGGAATGATGAGCCTTTTTTTGCCCTGAGCAAGCCTAGACTTAGAAGAAGAAACCTTAATCGACAAGCCCTCAATATCCATATGGTTCAGTAAAATTACATCAGAATTCTTGTAAGAAGAATCTACCATCACTTCCATAACATTGTTGTATACCTGCTCCTGCGCATTGATATTTCCAGCCAATAATAGATCGGAATATATACCATGGGCCATGACCCGACCACCATCCATAATTAGGAGTTGGTCCGTGATCTTGAGCAAGTCCTTAAGGTTGTGGCTTATGAGAATAAATGGAATCTCCCATTCCTCTTGCAAGGTGGTTAAGTAAGGGATGATCTGATCTTTAAGGTCCTGGTCTATGGCAGAAAAAGGTTCATCAAGTAGCATGACTTGCGGATCAGATAGGAGGCTTCTTCCGAGCGCAACCCGCTGTCGCTCCCCTCCAGATATTTCGGTTGGCATTTTATCCAATAAAGACCTTAGAGACAGTAATTCAATCAATTTATCTATGTCTTTATTGCTGCTGTTTTTATCCATTCCATACCGCAGGTTTTTTTCTACACTCAAGTGAGGAAACAGTCTTCCTTCTTGAAATACGTAACCGATCCTTCTTTTATGGATGGGCACGTCAACCTTATTCGTGGAATCATACAATACCGAATCCGCAATAGAAATCTTTCCACGCTCCGGAGTAACTAATCCAGCGATGGCATGAAGTAAAGTTGTCTTTCCTGATCCATTCTTACCATAGATACCCGTAATTCCCTGTGCAATATCCACATCTGCACTTAGGTGAAAATCTTGTCTTTTTACTTCTACATCAATTTCTATCATATCGCTTTCTTCTTAAGTACCATTCTGAAACTATCATAGCTATGAGAGAAATAACAATAGAAAACACAACCAATCTCCACGTGCTATCTTCCTTTCCCGGAGACTGCATAAGGGTATAAATGGCGAGTGGAAGGGTTCTTGTTTCTCCTTCAATATTTCCAGCGAATGTTATCGTAGCACCAAACTCTCCCAGAGATCTAGCAAATCCTAGAATCCAGCCAGCCATTATACCAGGCATGGATAATGGAATGGTAACCTTCCATATTGTTTTCCACTTGCTTACTCCTAAAATCATCGATGCTTCTTCTAGTCCTGTATCAATCATCTCTATTCCGGTACGGATAGATCGCACCACCAAAGGCAGAGAAACAATTACAGAAGCGAGAACCGCAGCCCAGAAAGTAAAGGATATCCTTATTCCAAAAATACCATACAACCATCCGCCTAACATGCTATTAGCGCCAAACAAAATAAGCAATAAGTAACCTGTAGTTACCGGAGGCATAACAAGAGGTAAGGCAATCACACTTTCTACTACAGACTTTCCTACAAAGTCTTTTCTTGCCATCAAGTAACCTAACAAAAAAGAAATAGGCAATGCTATGAACGAAGCTATTGCTGCAACTTTTAAGGAAAGAATAATAACATCTATTTCTATATCATTAATCATATCGCTCCATCAATCATCATATGG
>CAZFJO010000420.1:1665-3003 GCA_964518915.1 uncultured Saprospiraceae bacterium | reverse complement strand
GCAAGAAGCAATAGTCTATTGTAAACAATAGACACAGTTATATGAACTATTCCAAATTGAGTTAATTTATGACAATCCGAGTCTAAAATAACAACAATCTATGATTTTCAGGAAACAGCCACCGAGAGTCTGTCTCTTGAGTTTAGGTCCAAAAATTAAAAATCCTGATTAATAGGGATTAGTTTCACAAAAATTTAAAGTGTATTACAAGAATAAATCAGATTATCTAAAAGTCATTGCAATAATTCAAATTTTAGGAGCCATTCTAGGATTGAAAGGTTTATTCTTTTCACTAGGTAATTTCCAATTTGAACATACAATCTTTATTGTTCTTTTACTTTTTTCCTTTTACAGTTCTTACCTTCTTTGGATTAATGACAAAATGGGACTGTTTGCTGCGAAATTTAATTTCATTTTACAAGTTTTAGATTTCACAGCACCTAATTATTTAGGCTTTAAATATAACTTACTATTATACTTTAATCTAGGTTACGACTCAAGGGAGCTTACAACAATGACATTGCTTGGTATTGAAACCCAATTTCAGTTTAACACAGTCGAAATCGATTACTATTCTTTTTCTGTAAATATATTTGCACTTGGCATTTTGTATATGTTATTTATACCTGAAAAAAAATGGCCAAAAAATGATCCTTTTCAGTTAGGTAAATGGGATTGATAAAAACTTAATTTTGCTCAAATAGGCAATCATAACGATTATTTTTTAATACAATATTTCGGTAATCAATTTAACTACTTAGAGCTGTCTACTTCTAGAAAAACAAGTTGCTAATCATTTTGTAGAAACCATATCTATCTCCCTACCCTCTCCATCAACACTGGCATCCCCTCCTTCAACTAAACATATTCCTATCCTTCTTGTTTCTCTATGAATCCTCTGGTCTTTATTACCTTGTGACATAATTATGAATGACTTGATAAATTTCGACAATACATATAATCTTCTTTCTGATCGATTCCATAAGCGCCAATCTCCGACTCCTGTTATTGATCCTGAATTGTTCGTCTTCAACGAAGCATTGAACGCTGAACTTGGAATGCCAGAATCAACCGACGCAAAAGAAGCATGGACACAGATCCTTTCTGGTAACAAAGAATTAAAAGGAGGCAGCTATATCGCCCAGGCTTATGCAGGTCATCAGTTTGGTCATTTTACAATGCTCGGAGATGGAAGAGCCATTCTTATCGGCGAACATAAAACACCAGATGGCAGAAAAGTAGATATCCAATTAAAAGGAGCTGGCCAGACGCCTTACTCTAGACGTGGGGATGGAAGAGCAACCTTCTACTCTATGCTCAGAGAATACTTGATCAGTG
>CAZFJO010000420.1:0-1565 GCA_964518915.1 uncultured Saprospiraceae bacterium | reverse complement strand
GATAATGGATAAGCAGATTGAGCTTATTGTCCATTGGATAAGAGTAGGATTTATACACGGTGTAATGAATACCGACAACATGAGCCTGGCTGGAGAAACCATAGACTATGGACCTTGTGCTTTTATGAATGCATATGATCCTGATACTGTATACAGCAGCATCGATCGACAAGGCAGGTATTCTTACGGTAATCAGCCCAGAATAGGACACTGGAATCTATCCGTTCTTGCAAGTGCCTTGGCTACGCTTGTAGAAGGGACAGATGAAATCAAGACGAATAAAATGCAAGCAGCACTCAACAAGTATCCAGAGAAGTTTAAGTCGAAGTATTATGAAATGATGCTGAGTAAAATCGGCTTAAACATAGAATCAACGGAAAACACAGTACTGGTTGATGACTTGCTGAAAATTATGTACGAGCACAAACTTGACTATACAGATACATTCAGAAGATTAACTTATGATTTTTGGGAAGGAGCAGAAGTGCATCCCGACCTCATATCTTGGAAAAGTAGGTGGAAAGATTCATATGAGGTTGAAGGCACATTTGCAAAAGCGCAATCCAGAATGAAAAAAGTAAACCCCGTATCTATTCCTAGAAATCACTGGGTAGAATCCATTCTCTCGGAAGCAGTGAAAGGTAATGATCAACCCTTCTCTGAGGCTATATCGATATTGAATGATCCATACAATATCGAGGGTTTCGATGCTGAATTACAGAAACCACCGCTCAACTTCGACACACAATACCAGACCTTCTGTGGAACTTGATCCTACTGTTTCTCTTGTTGGATTCATTTATTACTTATTCACTTGAATTACTCTTAATCAATTGCAACCTCCATATGCTTCTTATCAATACATGTTTTTGCTATTTCTTTCTAAATTAAAGTTGAATTATAAAAACGAATATGGAAATCATAGATCTAAGCCAAGAAATATATCCTGGCATGCCTGTTTATAAAACCCTTCCTCAGGTAAAAATGTCCGTCCATAACACCCATGAAGAATGGGACAACATCGATGTAAAAGGCGAAGGGACAGTGAGTGTTCATAAGATGGAAATGGGAGAACATACAGGTACACATGTAGATGCCATAAACCATATGTCTATCGAACATGTAGGTAAGTCCATAGACCTTATGCCCCTAGAGATGTTCTATACCCTAGGTATATGCCTAGACTTCAGACACAAGGGGTTAAGAGAATTGATAAGCAAAGAAGAAATCGAACTTGCTATAAAAAGCTTAAGCATTCCTTCTATCGAGGGTATGACCATCCTTATATGTACCGATCATTACAAGAAACATTTCAATTCAGATAAGTGGGCGTCCGGACCTGGAATCACTGCAGATGCTGCAAGGTGGTTAGGGAATCAGGGCATTCCTGGATTCGGAGTTGAGACCATGTCACCCGGTGTTTCTGGAATTTCCAATCGTGAAGTACATAAGATCTGTGGCGAGTTGAATTTCACCCACTATGAAAACCTTATCAATCTAGACCAACTACTCGGACGTGGCGTATTCAGGTTCATAGGGCTTCCACTTAAAATAAGAGGAGGTAC
>CAZFJO010000419.1:0-3013 GCA_964518915.1 uncultured Saprospiraceae bacterium | reverse complement strand
GAAATCACTAGATCAAGCTACTTTAGTTATTTTTACGGAATAGATTGAAAGCATAATGATAAAAAACTATATAGCACACGTGAAATCTAGTATACTCCCTTGGAAATCATGCCTTTTTATATTCATGGTTTCTTCCACTTATATGGTCGCTCAAAGTGATCCTGTTCTGATGAAGATAGGTGATACCCCAGTCCATCTTTCAGAATTCACATACATCTACGAAAAGAACAACGCAGATGAAGCCGACTACAGTAAAGAAACGGTAGAGGAATATCTCAATCTTTTTACCAATTTTAAGCTAAAAGTAGAAAAAGCCAAAGCCCTTAAGATGGACACCATCCAGGCGTTGAATGACGAACTGGCGGGTTATCGAAAACAACTTGCGAGGTCATATCTGATGGATAAAGAATTTACCAGTCGGCTGATAAAAGAAATGTGGGAGAGAAAGAAAGAAGACGTCAATGTGAGCCATATACTTTTTAGCCTGAAGAATAACCCTAGTAAAGCAGCTCTTGCTACCGCACTAGATAAGGCTGAAAAGGTTGCTTCTCTACTCCAGGGTGGAAGTGCATGGGATGATATGGTAAGAGAACATTCTGACGACAAGAATAGCTTAACTACAAGTGGAAATATAGGTTTTATCAATGCTTTCCTTCCATCAGGATTTTATGAGTTAGAAAATGTAGCCTACAACCTTGAGCCGGGAGAAATTTCGGAGCCTATTCTTACCAGTCTAGGATATCATATAGTCCGGGTTGAAGGCAGAAGACCTGCTAAAGGTAAAATTGAGGTAGCCCAGATTTTAATCAGAAAAGATGGATCGACACCAGAAGAAAAAAACATTGCTAAGGCAGAAAAAATTCTTGGTATGATAAAAGGTGGAGAAGATTTCAGTATGCTGGCTAAAACCTTAAGCCAAGATGAGAATACTGCTAAGAATGGTGGTGTACTTAAACCATTCGGTATCAATACATATGAGCGAACATTTGAGCAAGCAGCATTCAGCTTAAAGAACGATGGTGATATAACAGATGTGATAGAAACCAGAGTAGGATGGCACATCATAAAAAGAATCAGTAAGCCTACAGAAGATTACGAGACTTTCGAGCGGAGGATAAAACCTCAACTTTCTAAGATGCAACGATACAAAATGATAGAGGATATCATAGCCCAAGAAGTTCTAGATGCTCAAGGGTACAAGAGAGAAGAAAATAACTATCACGAAATAGTCCAATCACTAAAAGAAGATTTTCTTACCTACAAGTGGGATAAGCCTTCTTTAGAGCAGAAAAAATTATTCTCCATAGGAAAGGAAGTAAAGTACACCAATGTTGAATTCCTTGATTACCTAAAGAAGAATACAAGAAGAAGAATCCAGCTCAGTAAGGAGACCTCTAAGGCGGAAGCTCTAGATATTATGTATGATGAGTTTCTTATGGAAAAAGCAATGAAATTCGAAGAAGACAATCTTGAGAAAAAATATCCAGATTTCGCCTCACTGATGAGAGAATACGAAGAAGGAATTCTACTCTTCGAAGTAAGCAAAAATGAAGTATGGGATAAGGCATCGAAAGATACAAGCGGTTTAAAAACGTTTTTCGAGAAAAACAATAAAGAATATTACTTCCCAGAAGAAGCTACGATTGCTACTTATACCATGTTGCTTCCACTTAAGAAAGTAGCTGGCGAGGTACATAAGCACGCAGAAGAAAACAGCCCGGAAGAAACCTTATCTAAATTTAATGAGCATAAAAACATCCTGGAAGTCTCAGTAGAAACTAAGATACTAGAGAAAATAAAAGACTTCCCACGAAACAAGTGGAAAGCAGGAGTGGTAAGTGCAATGAGCCTTAACCCAGAAACAGAGAACACAACCTTCTATAAGGTTATAGAGCTACTTCCTAGACGCTACAAGACCCTTGATGATAGTCGTGGATATGTAATCGCAGATTACCAGCAGTTCTTAGAAGCACAGTGGATAGAAGACCTGAAAAAAGAATTTAATGTGGATATCAAGGAGGATGTTCTGGAAGGCATTATAAAATAATCCCCATGAGTAGGGCCATTTTATTTTTTCTGCTAGTCATCGTAGCTTCTTCTTGCAAGGAGCAATCGGCCTCAACTGCGACTGACCCATTAATTGCTCAAGCGGCTGGTCACAACTTACGAGTCTCCGATATGAAGGGCATGTTTCCTGATGGGAGCAGTAAACAAGACTCTCAGCAGATCATCAATATATACGTTGATCAATGGACAAGAGAAATAGTCCTACTGGGTGAAGCAGAAGAATATGTTTCTAATCGCATCGATATCAAGAAACTCGTAGATAAGTATCGAGAATCCTTGATTGTCCACAATTACGAAAAACGGTTGGTTAAAGAGCGGCTAGATACTGTGGTGACGCTTGCGCAAATGGAAGCCGTATATGAAGCTATGAAAGACAGGTTTCAACTATCCAGCCCTATCGTAAAAGCGGTTTATGCCATCATGCCTGATGACGCTTCCGACATCTCATCCTTTAAAAAATCATGGATAAAAGAAGATGGTATTGCTATGCTTAGCTATTGTGAACAATATGGAGATTCGTACCATTTCAACGATTCTATATGGATTGCAGAATCTGAAATTTTAAATAAAATTCCAGAAGATCTTTTTACTGCTTCTCAGATGAAAAGTAAAAAGGCACTGGATAAAGTAAAAGACGGAAGTCATTATTTTGTTAAAGTGTACGAGCGAATGGACGAAAATGATAAAGCACCGTTGGGGTATATAGAAGATAAGATTGAAAAGATTATTCTACACAATAGAAAAATCAGTCTGCTTGATGATATTAAGCAGAAGTTGTACGATCGTGAGCAAAAAGAAGGAAATATCAAGGTATATCCTTTAAATTAAGGGGATAGAGCTATACTTTTGCGCCGCTGTACGTTACTTATTAGTATAATTAAATGAAAAGACATATGACTAAATATATATGGGCCCTCTTGATACTCTTATCTACAGGAGCTATCAG
>CAZFJO010000418.1:0-3015 GCA_964518915.1 uncultured Saprospiraceae bacterium | reverse complement strand
AGGTTTAACAGCGGACAGACCGCCACCCGATAAAAAAGGAACCATATCATACTTTGCTGAAGATGTGAAAAAGTTTATCGAGAAAGGTGGCAATGTAATAATCCTTAGATCCCCTTCTACCGGAATGTTTGAAACTGTAGAAGCAGAAAAATATTCTAGAGCTACTTTTTATGATAGCTTGATGCAAGTGACTCAAGTTCCAGGATATCATTATGCAGATCATGACCAATTAAAAGATTATGACTGTCCAGAATGGTCTCATCTATCTGCTGCTGACGCAAAAACTTTTACCACAGATTTTGTCCGGATTTTAATTAATGACGGTCACATCAAACCACAGAAAAACCAATAAAATGTTATTTAACTCATTAAGCTTCTTCCTCTTTATAGGGGTAGTATTGCTGTTGTATTATCTTCCTATTTTCAATTGGAAGTATAAGAAAGGAATACTCCTATTGTCTAGTTATCTATTCTATGCCATGTGGAATCCACCCTTGGTCATATTATTGTGGATATCTACGGTAGTAGACTATACGGCTGGAAAAAAACTAGCCATCCTAGAAAATGCTGCCAAAAGAAAACTATGGTTAGTCCTAAGCATGCTTGTAAATCTAGGATTTCTCGCCTTCTTTAAGTATGGAGATTTCTTACTTGCCAATTTTGTTGCACTGCTCAACATGGTCGGATTAGACTTCCAAGCTCAACCTATGGATATCATATTACCGATGGGTATTTCTTTTTATACATTCCAGACCATGTCTTACACCATAGATATGTATAACAAGAAAACAGAGCAAGCCAGGACTTTTCTTGATTTTGCCTTGTACGTTACTTTCTTTCCACAACTTGTTGCGGGTCCTATCGTCCGTGCTAAAGATCTGCTTTCACAATTCTATGAACCCAAGAAGGCCACGGCAAACCAATTTTTCTGGGGAGTTTTTCTATTGACAATAGGATTGTTTCAGAAGGTGGTGCTTGCGGACACCTTGTTATCAAGTAGTTCTGATACCGTCTTTGGTCACAAGGGCATGCTTCATACTTTAGATGCCTGGATGGGCACGCTCGCTTTTTCAGGTCAGATATTTTTTGACTTTGCTGGTTATTCTACCTGTGCCATCGGAATTGCATTGATGCTGGGAATAGTCCTTCCGGATAACTTCAGATATCCATATGCCTCAATCGGATTTTCGGATCTCTGGCGAAGGTGGCATATTACTTTGTCTACGTGGCTAAGAGATTATTTATACATCCCACTTGGTGGAAACAGAAACGGTATTATAAAAATGTACATTGCCTTAATGATAACTATGTTACTAGGAGGCTTATGGCATGGAGCAGCATGGACTTTTGTAATCTGGGGTGCATTACATGGAACCTATCTCGTTGTAGAAAGAATGTTGCGTGGTAAGTTCACAGTAAAGACGACCGGAATTCAAGGCATTACCCTGGCCTTACTTACATATACATGTGTCAATATTACGTGGGTGTTTTTTAGAGCAAGAGAATTCTCAACCGCTAAAAACATGATCGCTTCTATGTTCTTCTTAGATGGAGATGGGGAGAAAGTTTTACATACAGTAGAAATTCTCAAGGTAGGAATTGTCATTACCTTACTCTTTCTTTCCCATTGGTTTATGCGGAATACATCCATGAAAGCAGTTTCTAAAAATATCAATCCTTACATATTCAGTCTTTTCTGGGCATTCTTAATTTTCATGATTATGATTTCTCAAGGGAGTGGTGAGCAATTTATCTATTTTCAATTTTAAAAAACCACCAGAACTCCTTCTAATCAAAATGAGCTCAGAGATACTAAGTGACTCTGAGCTCATTATTTTATGCACCTTAGGAAAAAGCAATTAACTTCAACAAGAGAAAACGAAATCCAGCCTACTTAAGGCCTTTATAGAACCTGCATTTAATCTTTAGGTGCTGGTTGATATAGAAGATGAGAATGAAGTCTAGCTTTCGCTCAATTCATACTCTAATAATACACTCTTAATAGTATGGCAAGTAAATAATTCAACTAGAACATGAACCACAATTTCAAGTTCTTTCAACCTAGGAAATATGGCTTTCCATGTCTACTTTAAGTTATGATTCAATAATAAAAGAAGTGATCAATTCTTGTGACTTTATTAGTACAAATCTTATCAGCTCCACTTATCTATTAACAACAAATCTTAAATTATGAAATCTACCTTCTACTAAGATAGATGCGATATACATTCCATTATTAAAATGACCACAATGAATTTTATTACCATCGGCGTCTAATTTATGCTTGGATATTAAAACACCATTTATATTCCGAATGTAAACTTCTGATTCATCAAGTATGCCATCTATTATGACATAGTCATAAACAAGATTTGGGTATAACTTTATGTTCAAATTAGTTTCATTATTAATGCCGGTCGTTTGGTCTTGGCCATCACAATTCTCATCTATACCATTGCTAGGAATATCTTCAGCACCAGGGTTAATAGATGAATCATTATCATTACAGTCTTTATCCCTTGTATAACCATCATTATCCATATCGCTAGATTTAATTTCGTACTCCAGCTCGAAAATAGCTTGACCGTATCGATTTGATTCAGCAACAAACAAAATTCTATTGGAATCAATTCTTGTCAATTGGGTTGGAAAACTAGATACATTCCCTTTGTAAATATCCTCCACTATAGAACTTGTGGTTTCAATACCATCGGTTATCCATAATTCATAATCAGAAAAGTTTTCACTTCTGGAATATATAAAGTATCCATTATCATAAATGTTTTCGAATGTCGAATTATAAAAAACATATGAAACAAATTCTAAACTATAATCTTCACATTCATTAATTTTATAAAGTTGAAATTTAGAACTCCCTTGATTTGAAAGCTCTTCAACGTGAACAAACAACCCTTCTGATTTTGGATAAAATCCTAAAATTAAAAAGTCTTTGTTATCAAATACTTTCTGACTCATATTAGGTTCAGAATCTAAGTCATACTCAACTATTTCTTG
>CAZFJO010000417.1:0-3017 GCA_964518915.1 uncultured Saprospiraceae bacterium | reverse complement strand
TAACTATAAAATCAGAAAATAGGAGTAAGGCTGTATTCCATAAAGCCCATTATAGCGAAAGGTTGATTAACTGCCTTCGATGATTTCCTCTTGTATAAGGATGATTCTTGCTTTTTCTTCGTCGTCTTCCTGGACGTAAAGTTCTATGTCTCCGAAAATTCCTGCATGCGCTGAATCCTTCTTATCAACAATAAAATTTTCTATACCTGCTTGAGACAGAATATGTCTAGCGGTCATTATCTTTAATTCAGAAACACTGAACCACACCATTTTCTTTTCCATAGTAATATTTTAACAGGTTAAGAATCCTTACTTATATAATAGCTAAACATCATCAATTGTTCGATTTATTCAGATCAATTTCCACATTTTCTAGACGAAGATTGTTGATGGCATCATTGCTGATATTCTGGACGCGAGCGGAATAGAAATTAGCAGTTTCATCATAGAATAGAAATACAACAGGCGCTTCTTCAAGTAAGATTTTGTCCATTTCTTGGTACATATTGTATCTGATGGAGTCATTGACTTCTTCTACTGATTTTTCGTATAGTTGATTGAACGCCTGATTCGAGAATCGAGTATAGTTAGGAGGGGCAGGATTGTCCCCGTAGAAAACACACAGGAAGTTTTCAGCCTCTGGATAATCGGCAATCCAACTTGCCCGAAAAAATGGGATCTGAGATTTACGCATGCCGTCTCTCAGGAGGGCATTTTCCATGACGTCAATTTTTATTTTAAACCCGATTCTTTCCCATTGTTTTACAGCATAGGTCGTTAGATCGAGATAATCTTTATTGGTAAAAATGGTGATTAAAGGCATGCCTTCTCCGCCGGGATACCCTGCTTCTGCCAGTAATTCTGCTGCCTTCTTCGGGGAGTATGAGAAGCCAGAAACTTGCTTGGGGTCGTGTGCGGGTAAGCCTCTCGGTATGAATCCTGCATCTGCAGCTTTTCCTACATTGTTTCTTAGCGCAGAAAGCATCAACGATCGATCTAGTCCATAATTTAGTGCTTGTCTTACTTTCTTTTTCCTGAGTGGGGAGTCTGGAGGACAAGCTTCTAGATTTATTCCGATGTACTCCATGTTTAAGTACGGCGATTTGCGGTACTGAAGGATCGACTTTTTGTCATCTTGCAATGCTCCGTCCCGAGTAAGTAACTCGTTGATAAAACTAGATTCTAAGCCCTTGACATAGTCGAGCTTGCCATTGAGTAATTCTAAGAAAGCAATTTTTTTATCAGGAATAAACTGGATTTTCACACCTTCTAGGTGAGGGAGTCCTTCCTTGAAATAGGTATCATTTCTACTTAGGAATAGGGCTTGATTTTCTATCCATCGCTTAAATTTAAAAGGACCGGTTCCTATGGGATGTGCCCTGAAATCGTCTCCATAATGCAAGACAGCTTCTTCTGGAACGATGCTGCAATATTGCATCGATAATATTCCTAGCATCGGTAAGAAAGGGGATTTTAATTTCATGACGAAGGTCGTATCATCAATCGCTAGAAAGGGAGTGTCTTCAGCTACCTTACCATTGAATAACCAAGCGCCTGGTGAGGCTAGCTCTGGATCTATTAACCGACTCAGACTGTACACCACATCTTCTGCAACCACTCTACGTGTGCCTTCCTTGAAACAATCGTCTTTATGGAAAAATACATCGTCCCTAAGGATGAACGTATATTCTAATCCATTTTCTGAAACCACCCATCTTTTAGCAATACTAGGTCTGATGCCTAGGTTTTCGTCTAGTTCTACAAGACCGTTGAATACTTGCTGCACGGCCCAGATGTTGTTTAAGTTTTTTGCGAAAGCAGGATCTAAAGAAGTCAATTGTGTTGAGAGATTCAACTTGAAAACCTTATGTACAGGGGTAGTGTCGGTATTGCAGTTCAGAAACCACAGGCACACAAGAAACGAAAAGAAAGGAGATCTGAGAATCTTCATACAATGAAGGTACTGGATTATCCTTGTATAAACCTGCTTACAAGATCATCAATTGTAGTTGTCGTGGAATTATCTATGTCACCGTTTTCATTGATTAAGGAATCTACGGATGAAACGGGTAGTTTCTCTGGGAAGACATGGATTTTTAGATAATTGAAAAATCCTGTTAGTTGTTCCATGCCTCTTAGGTTTCCTGCTCTACCTCCTGCAACACCTATCAACAATGCTTTCTTGCCAGCAAAAGATTCTTTATACTTACGCATAGAGATGATATCAATGAATAGTTTCAAGATTCCCGGGAAGGTCCCGTTGTATTCTGGGCTTACAACAATCCATTTTGTCGTAGGTAGTATATATTCCTCTTGTATATTGATCCACTCTGTTGACATTTTTTCAGCGTCGTATATATCGTGAAGATTGAGGGTAGGAGGAAGGTTTTCTAACGACAGATGTTTCACTTCTTCCGTCTTGATGTTATTCTTTATATGGTTATAGACGTACCGTGAAATAATCGAAGATTTATTATTTTTTCGGTTGGTGCCACAGAGAACTAAAATCATAGGTAATCATTTAAATTGTACACAATGATAAGACGGAAGGAGCAATATTGTTCAGTTTATTCGATATTTTAATATCCTTGTAGGTAGAAACGAATAATAAGTAAAGAGTAAGTTTTATAATATTATATAAATTCGTTATATATTTACTTATAATTTCCATAAAATGGAACAAGACAAAGAACCAAAAAACATCTATCTGTTCGGATTAGAATTTCCGATATACAAGAGTAAGCTGATTAACTACACCTTGATAGTCTGGGTGATATTGGTCTTGATTCTTACTATATCCGTATTCTTTTTTCAGTATGAGATGACAAGATCAGATATTCCAGGGGGACTTATAAGCGGTGTATTGCTTGCATACTTAATAACCATTCTCACAGAATAATATGGCTAAAAAGTCTAAAAAGAAAGTTGTCTCTAATAAGAGCAAGAAGAATAAACCAGCCTCTACTAAGTGGAAAGAAAAGTGGGAAAAGAATAGGACTTCATATATCTTCATAGGG
>CAZFJO010000416.1:0-3027 GCA_964518915.1 uncultured Saprospiraceae bacterium | reverse complement strand
TGGGTATTTAAATCAAATGCAGCAGGCGGAATAAGTCCCAAAGCTAATCCAGGAATCTGGATATGCTCCTCTGTCCATTCATTGCTAATTAAGGTTGCTTCTTGTGCTTGCAGCGCATAATTCGTGCTCACTATAAAAGTGATGATCAAGAGAATTTTACCAGTCATAAAAGCAAAAATACAATGTAGATTTTACTTAAACGATCTTGTGGTCAATCTTCCAGTATCCCCTTCTCCATTGCTGTCCGGACAAGGCCTGCAGTATTCCGTACCCCTAACTTGCTTATCATGTTGCGGCGATGGGTCTCTACTGTACCGGAAGAAATAAATAGTTTCTCGGCAATCTCATTGGTAGTGAGTTCCTTTATAATCAACGATAGCACATCTTTTTCCCGCATGGACAATCGAGGGGTATTGCCTTTTTCTTGAGAAAGCAAGCTATTCATCACAATCTCTTTTATTTCATCTGTATAGAAGACTTCCCCTCCATGAACTTTTACAATGGCTTCTATCAACTGGTCGGAAGTGCTGTCCTTAAGCAAGTATCCTTTCGCTCCTTTCTTTAAGATGGATTTTATAATACTGGATTCCTTATGCATCGAAAGGGCAATAATCTTGATAGACTTATATTTTTTAGTAAGTTCTTCTGTAAAATCTATACCACTTTCTTTCTCTCCTAGACTGATGTCCATCAAGATGATGTCTGGTTTTTCAAGTGATATCAATTTACGTGCAGAAACGATGTCAGATGCATCTCCTACTACGGTAACTTGATCACTATCTGCCAGTAGTCCTTTTAATCCTTGTCTTAATAAGTGATGATCATCAACTAATATAACTTTTATCATAACTGTACGGTATTGAAATCTGAATACTTGTTCCTTTTCCTAATTCCGAATAAGGTTGTAAAGTTCCTCCCAGAAAATCTATCCTAGATTGAAGACTCCTCATTCCTAACCCTTTATAATCGCGTTTCAAATCGAATCCCCTTCCATCGTCCTCAACCAGCAACAACAACTGGTCATGGTCGTAGTGGAGTTGCACGACTACGTTTTCTGCATCAGCATGCTTAATGGCGTTGTGCAACAACTCTTGGATCATTCTAAAAATGAGCACCTTTTGTTTTTCATCCAGTTTTTTAGCTTCTCCTATAACTTCTAAGTTAAACTTCAACTTGTGCTCTGATTGGTATCGTTCCATCATATCTTCTACCGCACCATTCAATCCCATGAGGTAGAGTGAAGCCGGAACTAAATCTCTTGATATCCTTCTTAACTCTTCACAAGCTTCGTTAATCATCAACTGTGTTTTCCTAGATTCCATTTCCGGCAATGAATTATTGTTGCTGACCAGGTTACTGTACCTATTGCTGATACTGGCCATCAATCCTCCTAGTCCATCGTGCAGGTCTCTTGCCAGTCTGTTTCTTTCTTCTTCTTGGCCATTGAGCATAGAACTTAATGAAATCAATTTATTCTCAGCTTCCAATTGCTTGATTTTCTCTTTCTCAATTTCAAGTTCTTTTTCTTGTAAAAGTGTTTTACTCTGAAATTGCTTGCGGACGAAAAAAAACAGACCCAACAATGTCACGGCAAGAGAACCCAATAAACCTTGTATTGTCCAGTTTCTTCTAATTACAGAATCTTTCTTTTCGTTATCAAGATTTAGAGATAAGATTTCTTTTTCTTTTTTCTCGGTTTCATACTTTATGAGTAAGTCATCCACCTCATTTTTCCGACTTACCTCGTTCAAGCTATCTTTAAAATTTTTATACCTCGCGAAGTCCTTATAAGCCTGCTTATAATCCCCGAAATTGTAAGATATCTCTTTCTTGACTGCGTACATCTGATTTTTAAGGTGATCCTTGTCCATATTTTTTAACAATGAAATAGCTTCATCGAAAAAGCCATACGCCCTTTCCTTATCTTTTCGCAGACTGTGGTAATAGCTTAAAGTTAATAAGGAACTGGTTAGTAGCTGATCATCTCCCAGAGTTCGCT
Organism: uncultured Saprospiraceae bacterium; assembly: GCA_964518915.1. Classification (GTDB taxonomy): domain Bacteria; phylum Bacteroidota; class Bacteroidia; order Chitinophagales; family Saprospiraceae; genus JABDLO01. The sequence goes on along the minus strand of CAZFJO010000416.1, from coordinate 1,028 downwards.
CAACTCCTAATTTTTCTTCATAGATTTCTGTAGCTCCATTAAGGTCATTCTGGATAAAAAAGAGCAATCCTTTCGTTCCAAGCGCATTTAATAAAATATGTTTCAGTCCACCTTCTCTAGCAATCTCAATTGCCTTGTTGAGGGAGGTTTCAGAATCTTTATACCTCGTTAGACTTTTCTGGCAATCACCGATATTTAGGTAATACATGGCGAGACCTGCTTTATCTTGAATTGTATCTATTAATGAATAAGACTTAATATAATACTCTAAGCCGAGTTCGTAACTTCGATTATAATTGGCTACAACGCCGATGCTGTTTAATATCCGTGATCTTATTAAGGTATCTTGTGATTCTTGGCCTAGTGAGTCTGCTCTTACCAGGATCTCGATAGACTTTTTACCCTTTCCTATATTGTCATATGCAATACCCTGGTGCCAGTATGCTTTTAACTTATAATCAAGAGGGCTAGAATAATTGTTAATAACTAAATCCATGTACTTTATGGTACTATCTGGCATATTGTGGTAACGGTAGAACATTCCTTTATTTATCAGCAATGCTACTTTTCTATCTCCTTCAGATTCTGCCACGCAATCATCTATGAATAAAAACAAGGTGTCTGCAGTGGACTTTTGATAATAATAGGCCATAATAAGATCTTGCCACCGCTCATCAACTTCCTTATTTTTATAGGGAGACACTTCGATCTCTCCTATTGTTTTCAAGACAGAATCTACCGCAGTAAAATTATTTACATCTGCAGCTTCCTCCATATAAACAAGTTGATCAAGATTCTGGGCATGACCATTCCACCTTAACCATACACACATTATAATTACTAAAACTATCCTAATCATCTCTACTTGATAAATTCTCTATAATTTACTATAAATCTTTTACACACCTGCAAGCATGGCCGAAATCTTTTACATCGTAAGGAAAAAACACATTGGAATTACCGGTCAGCAATTCCATCGAAAAAGCACTGGTATCCGTCAATTCTGTGGTTGTCCAGAAGTTAGCCTC
>CAZFJO010000415.1:1859-3030 GCA_964518915.1 uncultured Saprospiraceae bacterium | reverse complement strand
GTGTTGTATTACGATGGTTCAGAGAAAAGAAAGGAAGGGGTCTATGTTGCTGTTGTTGACTTACCGATTGGGAAGCGAGACTTGCATCAGTGTGCGGATGCTGTGATGCGGGTGAGAGCAGAATATCTTTATGCCACGAAACATTTCGATAAGATTCATTTTAATTTCACGAACGGCTTTAAGGCAGAATATGCCGAATGGAAGAAGGGAAAAAGAATCAAAGTCGACGGAAATAAAGTGACATGGAGGGCAGGTGGACGTGAGTCAGAATCTTACGAAGAATTCTGGAAGTACCTCGAGATGGTATTCGCGTATGCAGGAACGGCATCGCTAGAAAAGGAGTTGATCCCTCTAGCCGATGCGGAACCAGAAATCGGAGATGTCCTCATCCAGGGAGGATTTCCGGGACATGCAGTAGTAATCGTAGACAAAGCAATACACGAGGAAAATGGAACTTCTATTTATCTATTGGCGCAGAGTTATATGCCTGCTCAGGAATTGCAGGTATTGGAAAATCCCAAGAATGGATCAGGGAATCCATGGTATATCTTGAGTGAGGGAAAAGTGATTACCCCAGAATGGAGGTTTGATTTTAAGGATATAAGAAGGTTCTGAATAATTTAAGAAAGCTTTACTCTTTCTGATACTTCTTATCCATAACCAGTTTCATAATGACTGTATCTCGGTTATTGGTTCCTTCGTACAATAAAGTGTCGTTGTCGAGGAATTTATATTTACCCTTGAGGTCTACGCTTCTATATTCATGAAAATTCCAAAACTCCAGCTGGTTATAAGTCGTATCTACCATGTACTCAAATGTAGATAGAGAATCATCCACCTTGACAGCGCCATATCTTCTGTTGTCTAAAAACAAGGCATCGAAACTGAACAACTCAGACATCTCATTGATCGTAGAGTCTTTTTCTGATATGACTTGTAGCTCTTCTAAATTCCACACCCCGACAACCGGACTGTTTTTATTAGAAGCGTAGTATCTGCCGATGTGCTTATAACTGGTGTAGAAATAGGATAGGGTACCTATGATCAATAACATTTTAAGAATTCCGATGGCCTTATCTCCGTGAGAAGTGCTAGACCAATTGAGATGCTTGATGGGTTTTACGGGTTTCTCAGAAAAGAACAACTTACAGATCTTGACTAGATAAGGAGA
>CAZFJO010000415.1:0-1759 GCA_964518915.1 uncultured Saprospiraceae bacterium | reverse complement strand
GGTTGTAAATCCACAAGCTTGATTTCTTGCATCACCAGCGAATCCGAAAACCGCAAATCAAGGAAGTAGGACATGGCATAAGAAAACATAAAGTATGCTGTTCCATATCGCAAGAAAATCTTGAAGATGTAATTAAGAGGAACTTCTTTATTCCATCGCGCCGTCAATAACAATAGGCCTGCACCTACAATAGCACCACCTCCTGCATAATTCCATAGTAAATCATAGAAGGGTTCTATATCGGTGCAACGATTCATCCGACGTTGTGTAAGTGCCACCATTCCGCCCAGGAGGGTAGAAGACAATAAAGTGGTCAGGTAGGTAATATAAAGTCGGCCTGTATTATGCATACGTATGTACAATTTAACCATTATAAGTGGATGAAGTCAAGACATTGTGCATCATTAACAACTCATTAATCCATCTTTCTTTCCTGAAAAGAGATGTCAATCTGCGTAAACTTATTTTATAAAATCGTATTCTTCTTATAGTGAAGACTGTGAAAAAGGTAATCGTTATTTTCTTTAAGTGGGGTATCCCTTCTCTGCTGGTTGTAGGGTTCGTTGCAATGAGGTTGATTGCCGCGTGGATGCATTATACCGATGAAGAAATCTGTGAGTCTCTTATGGATGCGGATGTTCCGTGTAAGGTTGGTTACATAGAATCTCAAGATTATAGGGTGCGAACCGCACATATGAGTAAGGAGAAGAAGGAAACCTTATTGATTGCTTGTCACGGCGCACCTGGATCGCTGGATTTTTTCTTTCCTTATATGAAGGATGAGGCCTTACTAGAAGCAGTAGATATAATCAGCTACGACCGTCCCGGATATGGAGCATCTGGTCTGGGTATGGCGCTTAAAGGATTAAAGGAACAAGCCCAGGTTATAGAAGACATCAAGAAGAAATACGTCTATGACTCATATGTATTGTTGGGACACTCTTATGGAGGCCCTATTGTGGTGGAACATGCATTGAATCATCCAGAGAAGATCGATCAGATAGTGCTTGTATGCCCGGCGATAGATCCCTATTCTGAAAAGTATTTCTGGTTTTCGCCCATCGCATACTGGCCGTGGACGCGGTGGTATGTGCCGGATGCGTTCAAGGTTGCTGGCGTAGAGAAGTATAGCCACGAAGCAGAATTAAGGAAGCTTGAAAGTAAGATGCCAGAGCTCAGGGTTCCACTCTTATATATCCAAGGAGAGCAAGATGCCATTGCACCTGCACGTGGAAATATAGCGTATATCAGGTCGATGGTCCCTGATGCCTTATTGAAAATGAAGTTGTATCCAGAAGGTGGTCATTTAATCATCTGGAATGATGTTAATAATATCACAAAGGATATGCTCTCTGTAATCAGATAAATAGGAGGCGTTATTTTTGTGTGATTTTTAAAATCAAGTATTTACATATAATAATAATGTTATATATGTTCGCTTTGCGCAAATGTTTTTTAGCCCTCTTGATGGGCTTGTTTTTGACTGGATCGGCGTATGCCCAACCCGAGGTTTCTACATTCAAGGAATTGTTTCAGGTGGACATAAAGAGAGCGGACGGGAAGGTTGAAGTAGATGGAATTCTAGATGAATCGGTATGGGATGAAGCGGATATAGCGACGAACTTCTGGCAGAAATCTCCTTTCGTCAAGGAAATGGCGGATCCACGGACCGAGGTGAAATTGACGTACGACGATAACTATCTGTATATAGCAGCGAAGTGTTATCAAGAAGAAAAACCCTTAATTACTTCTTTAAAGC
>CAZFJO010000414.1:0-3052 GCA_964518915.1 uncultured Saprospiraceae bacterium | reverse complement strand
ACGACATCCTCCAGCACGGTGCAGATAAAATAAGTATCAATTCTGCTGCTGTAAGAAATCCTGAATTGATCAGCGACATTGCAGATAGATTCGGATCTCAATGCTGCATAGTAGCAATTGACGCTCGTAAAATAGGAGAGGACTGGGTCGTACATACAACAGGTGGAAAAAAACCTACAGAGAAAAACCTATTCGATTGGGCGCATGAAGCAGAATCTAGAGGAGCGGGAGAAATTCTCTTCACCTCTATGGATCACGATGGCACTAAGTCTGGATTCGCAATTGAAGCCATGAAGACATTAAATGATAAAGTAAGTATTCCAGTTATTGCTTCTGGTGGAGCAGGAACGATGGATCATTTTTTAGATGTATATAATCAAGGAAATGCAGATGCTGCTCTGGCAGCCAGCATTTTCCATTTTAAGGAAATCGGGATTCCTCAATTGAAATCATTCCTGCATGAATCGGGCATTCCGATGAGGTTGGTTTAATAATAGTAATTATGAAAAAGAATGCAATGAACAATAATGTAGATATAGATTTTTCCAAAGGAGATGGATTGTGCCCTGCTATTATTCAGGACCCGCAGTCTAGAAAAGTACTAATGCTTGGCTACATGAACCAAGAAGCACTAGACCTTACAGTTTCTTCTGGTAAGGTTACTTTCTATAGCCGCTCTAAACAACGTTTATGGACCAAGGGTGAATCTTCAGGAAACTTTCTATTGTACGCTGAGCACCGGATAGATTGTGATAAGGATGCATTGTTGGTGTATGCATCCCCTGTGGGCCCCACTTGTCACACAGGAGATGATACATGCTGGAATGAAGACAATCAAGCTCCGGCAAGTGCTTTCTTAGACCACTTAGAAGGCATTATTTCTGATAGAAAAAATGATCCTTCTGAGGATTCTTATACATCTAGTTTGTTCAAGAAAGGGGTGAATAAGATTGCTCAGAAGGTAGGAGAGGAAGCGGTTGAGTTGGTCATCGAAGCGAAAGATGATAACGATGATTTATTCTTAGGAGAAGCAGCCGATCTTATGTTTCATTACTTGGTATTGCTTCAGCAGAAGAACCTGAAATTAGAAGATGTGATTGATGTCCTCAAGGAAAGACATAAAAAATAAATCCAGTTGAAAATGTGACAGATATGCGAGTCATCGAAAAAGACACCTGTATTTTTTCTTGGCTATTTGGTTAGAAGGATAGCTATAGTTTCATAAAGGAAGGAGCCTTAATCAACTCGTTTTCGCTAGATGATTTTAAAGCATAATTGAATCCATTATAGGCACTATAAGATCCGACTTGTCCGCCTTTATTAAGGGCAAGGAAACAGACTTGTATGTTATCCATGTTTTTATTTCTGTCTTTAATTCGCTGTACTACTTCCTTGCAAGCTTCTTCTGGAGATTTTCCAGATCGCATCAATTCAACCACTATAGAGCAACCAGCAGCTTTTATAATTTCTTCTCCTAATCCTGTAGCTACAGCACCACCTATTTTATTATCAATATAGAGTCCAGCCCCTATAATCGGAGAATCGCCTACTCTGCCTGGAAGCTTATAAGCTAGGCCACTAGTAGTGCAAGCGCCTGCAATATCTCCATCAGCATCTATAGAGAGCATGCCTATTGTATCGTGGTTTTCAATGTTAATGATAGGTTTGTAGTCTGATTTTTTTAGCCAGTTTTCGTAGGCTTTTCTAGAAGCTTCTGTATGTAAGTCTTTTTTCTTGAAGCCATGCCTTTCGGCAAATAATTCTGCACCCTTTCCTACTATCATAACGTGTGGAGAATCGTCCATGACCTTCCTAGCAATAGATATAGGGTGTTCATAATTCTGCACGTATGCAACAGAACCACAATTCCCATTGTGATCCATAATGCATGCATCTAAGGTAATCCTTCCTTCTCTGTCTGGATGACCTCCTATTCCGACACTCATGTTTTTCTTGTCAGATTCCGTAATGCGTACACCTGCTTCAACAGCATCAATCGATTTTCCACCTTTAGAGAGAATTTCCCATGCACCTTCATTAGCAGTCAGACCCGCATTCCATGTTGAAATTACAAGCGGTTTCGTGTTGATAGATGAAGTAGATTTTATAGTGGTTGAATCTTCTCCATTACACGATTGATTCAACGTAATCGCGCCTAAGCTCAGGGCACTATTTCTTAAGAAGGTTCTTCTTTTATGCATGGTAACTACATTATGGGATGAAAGATAATAGAATAATTATATATGCCAGTATTTAAAAATATATGATCCATATCTATTCTGACCCTAAGAAAATCATTGATTCACATTGTGGTATCAATCGGGAATAGCTGTAAGCTTCTGGATAAAACAGATACGAAACCTCCTTTTTAGCGGTATTCCTCTTTAGATCACTTTACATAATACTGTATAATATATGGTCATATGTTACTAGTAAGTAGGATTTAATCCTAGCTTTGCACCTTCAAATTGAAAAAGACCTATGGAATCCATAAGAAATATTGCGATTATAGCGCACGTAGATCACGGTAAAACAACACTTGTAGATAAGATTATCGATGAGTGTCAAGTTCTCGATGAAAGAAAAGAAAGATCAGAACTGTTATTGGACAACAATGAGTTAGAGAGAGAAAGAGGAATAACCATTCTTTCTAAAAATGTTTCTGCTTATTATCAAGGGATTAAGATTAACATAATCGATACTCCTGGTCACGCAGATTTCGGAGGAGAGGTTGAGCGTGTTCTCAGAATGGCGGATGGCGTGTTGCTATTGGTTGACGCATTTGAGGGACCTATGCCACAGACTCGATTCGTATTGGGTAAGGCCATTGAGTTGGGACTGAAGCCTATAGTTGTTGTTAATAAAGTGGATAAAGAGAACTGTACTCCGGAAGAAGTACAAGGAGAAGTGTTTGACTTGATGTTCAACTTAGACGCAACAGAAGATCAACTGGATTTTACGACAATATTTGGTTCATCTAAGTATGGATGGATGAGTTATAGTCATAAAGACAAGACTACAGATATAACCGCCTTGCTTAACGCCATTATAG
>CAZFJO010000413.1:0-3053 GCA_964518915.1 uncultured Saprospiraceae bacterium | reverse complement strand
GTTCTGGAGTTTTTTTTCAACACCTACTCTGAATCACAATGAATTATCTTTCGCTGGGAGCGCACAGATATTAGGACAGAATAACGCAGAAAGCCTTCTGCTAGCACCTAAAAAAGTATATGCGTTTCAGGCTGGGCTTAACTTTCGGTATAATGCTATAACTGCCATAGGTTCTTGTTCAGAAAACATAGCCATTACGACAGACAATGCAGGATCAGAATCAACATTTACTTCATCATCAGATATAGCACTTGATTTTGTTACACTGAGAGACATAAGAGGAAACGGGGCCAATTTTACTGCAGATAACAGCACAAATCTTGGAAATAATGCCAATTGGACTTTTACCAACGATGATAGTTTTGATTTTTACTGGATAGGGGGTACAGGAGAATGGGATGATCCGGCTCATTGGTCATTCACAAGCGGAGGGCCCAGCAGTGGATGTGTTCCAGCTGGAAAAGACGATGTCTTTTTCGATGTAAACTCATTTACAGGAGCAGGACAGACTGTAGATATCAATATAGACGACGTTTTTGTTCATGATATGACTTGGATGGGCGTAACAGGCAATCCAGATCTTATTGGTATGTATTTAAATGCTATCCATATTACCGGATCTCTGCGTTTTGATGATAATATGGAACATTCATTTGAAGGGAATTATTTCTTTGAATCCAATGAAGTTGGATTAACCATAGAGATGAATGAAAAGAGACTCAATAATGAGGTGCAATTTTCAGGACCTATGGCAGAATGGGACATACTTGACGATTTTTACTCACATGGAACAATGTTTCACAATTCAGGAACAGTCAGCCTTCTAGGAAACGAATTGGATATATGGAGGTACAGAGCTGAGACTGAAAGCAATACCCACTTAGATATAGCAAGTTCCCTTGTGACTATTCATGCTATCTTTAATGAAGATGGTTTCGAAATATGGCGACCAGAATGGATAGTTAATACAGGCAATTATAGTACAGACACTGAAAACTCGACAATCCGGTTTCAATCTGGGTTTTTCTGTTCGTTCAACATACATGGACAAAATAGATTAGAATACAATAACATTCACTTTGAAAGCTATGGAGGAGAATTACAAGGTGGTAATTATAATAACAGGGACCTTTCGTCAATGACCATAGATAGTGTGATATTTTACTCAAGGGGTGGAATTTACGATCATCAATCTATAAATTATTGTGAGTTTTCACCTGGATTCGATTACGTATTTAGACCCGATATTGATTTCAGAGTTACTGAATTAAATGCTAGTGGTACATGTGACAATGGGGTAATAACCATGCATACATGGGAACCTGGTGAAGATTTTAACATATACTTGCCTACTGATTACGTATTCCAAAGATGGAATGTGAGTGATGTAAATAATGCAGGAACAGGAACAATAACAGCTAATGCTTCTTTTGATGATGGGAATAATACAAGGGTTGACTTTGTAGATTCTGCTGCGAGAACACTTTATTGGGTAGGCGATGGAGGTATGTGGGAAGACACAGGTCATTGGTCATTAACAAGTGGAGGACCTCCAGGAGAGTGCATACCTACTGCTATAGATGATGTTATCTTTGATGAGAATTCATTTTCAATGGATTTTCAGGCTGTGTATTCAAATGGAACCAGGATTATTTTATGTCATAATATGACATGGATGAACGTTACCGGAACACCTAATTTCGGTTTTTTTTCCGATTCAGATGGAAACAGTTTTAATATATCAAGAGCCCATATTTATGGTACATTAATTTATCCTGAAGCAGATATGAATGTTAATTTATTTTGGCATCGATTTATGACAACTGATGTGGATTCAATAGTTAGTAATGGAAAACGTGTTAACGGAATAGAAAAGTGGGATACCGGAGAAATTATAATTAAGGATGATCTTCATAATTTTCATACAACTTTTTTAAGAGGAACTATAGATCTTGAAAACATTAATTTTTATACACATAGAATACAGCAGAGTTCTTTTGATGGAAAAAGTAGTTTATTAAGATTAAATAATTCTATTCTTCATATGGGTTATGAAAATAATTTCGCTGAAATAAGTGTATTTGGAGATGGGGCTGAAATTGAGCCAGGTTCATCAACTATATATCTTGAATCTAATAATGAAAACTATATTATTACTGAATCAGATAATATTGAATTTAATAGAGTTATATCTACAGAACCACAAGCTTTCGCTTGGATTTCAGACCGATTTCCTTGGAGGGAAGATCGCGATGTAAATTCGCCAAGATCTTTTACTACGCTACAATTTGCAGGAGATGCTACTATGGAAGGGGTATCTACGACAGATAGTTTAATAGGAGCCCCTGGTAAAACCTATACCATGGAGAGTGGTCTTACACAGACTGTTAATAGATACCTCCAGTTGATAGGGAATAATTGTACGCCTATCCAACTTAATGCTACTCAGAATGGAAGTCTTGCGACGCTCAGCATGCCTGCTAATTCAAGACAAAGGGTTAATTTTGCAGAAATCCGTGACAATAATGGAGTAGGAGGAGCAGAGTTTATTGCAGGATCCAGGAGTACAGATGTTGCTAATAGTAATCAAGGATGGACATTCGAAGATCCGCCTGATTTCGTAGAAGTAGGGTTTTTAGGTCCAGATCGTTCCTTGTGCAACAACGACGATTTAGAATTAAATGCTTTCAATTTTAGTCCTTCTGAAACATATCAGTGGAACGATAATTCCACGGATACAACGTTAATTGTAGATATGCCAGGTACATATTCCGTAATGGTGACATTCGGGAATGGGTGTGAAATTATGGATGAGATAAATATTTTAAGTCCTCAAGAATTATCCGTAGAACTTATCCCTGATACCATTATATGTGAAGGAACGTCCTTCGTCCTTGACGGGTCAGTACCTTTAGAAGATGCAGAATATAGCTGGTCCGATGGAGAAGTCGGTGCTACAAGAGATATATCAGAAGAAGGTGTATATACCATTTCAGTGGATGTAGATGGATGTACATCTTCAGACATGGTTGAAGTTTCCATACAAGAAACAC
>CAZFJO010000412.1:0-3058 GCA_964518915.1 uncultured Saprospiraceae bacterium | reverse complement strand
TATTAATTTAGGCTTATTTTCTTTCCCATATATAAGTCCAGAATCTTAGACTTAAATAAATAATCATATCTACTTATGATGAGATTTATTTCAGCTTGATCCAGTTGATTCTGAGTCGTCACTAAGTCAAATGAGTTGATCGAACCTAGTTCATATCTTCTAGATGCATTGTTAAACGCTGCTCGCTGAGCAACGACACTTTTTTCTGCAGCATCAAGGCTTTTCTTAGCAGCTCGAGCATCTGCAAGAACTTGCTGAACGGTATTTTTTATCTGGTCTTTTACCTGTTCAAGTTGGTTCTGGGCATTTAATATATTTAGCTCTGCACGTTGTACACTTGCTCGATTATTGTAATTGTTATAAATCGGAATGTTAACGTTTACACCAAATCCGTACGAAAGGTTGTCCTGGAATTGAGTAGAATAACTTGCTTTCTCAACAACAGGTATATTGACTTCCCTTCCTATAAGTACAGACTGGTTATCAATAAAAACCTCTTCTTCTGCAAATGCCTGATTGCTTCCCACAATGGTGCGCCCTTGATTACTATAATTGGTGCCTAATGATCCGCCTAGTCCTACCGATGGGTACAGTCCAGATTTAGCTATTTTCTTTCCTAACTGACTTGAGTTAACTCTGATTTCAGCAGCTTCTACATCTTTTCTCGTTCTTACTGCTGATGCATATACTTCTGAGAAAGTAAGCTGCTCAGGATCATAATCCACAGTTATATTATCAGGCGCAGTGATTGTGATTTCTACTTCAGGGTCTACCCGCATGATCTGCTTAAGTTGGAGCATTCCTAAGTCTAGGGTATTCTGATTGGTTATGATGGCTTGCTCTCTTGTTGCGATCTGAGCTTCTATATCTAGTTTTTCATTGGCTGGTCGGCTACCACTTCTTACAAGTTTATCAACCTGATCAAGTTGTTGCTGAGTCACCAACAGCTGACCTTGCGCATTTTCTAAGTTTTCTTGTGCGAATAAGACATTGATGAATGCAGTAGTAACATTAAGGACAAGATCAAGCTCTACTTGTTCCTTATCCTTAGTCGCTGCCATATTGTCTAAATCAGCTTGTTTTATGGTGTTGTTGATCCTACCACCGTTGTAAAGTAAGATATTGGTGTTGAGGTTTAAGTTGTTACTAAAGAATGTAGTTGTTACGAACGCATTACTGGTTGGGTCGATGGTTCTACCGAAATTCCAGAATACACCTGTACCAGCATTCAAGGATGGGTACCTGCTGTGCTTAGCCGTTTTCTGACTGATGGACGTATTCTCGATGGCTATGTCCGCATTTTTTACGAGCAAACTTTTAGTCAGTGCTTCTTTGATACACTTTTCTAGTGTCCAGGATTCTTGTGCTGAACTACCTAAGCTGATGATCAGGGACATCCCTAAGACGAGAAAATACTTGTACATAATACTCCGAAGGTTGTGAACTACAATAATAGTACTATGTAGTGGCAATTTTTAAATTATATATATAAAGCTTAGCTATCAAGCGATAAAAGGAGCATCTGGAAGGAGAAATGACCTCTTTAAGGGTTGCTTTCGAAAGTTCTTACCGCCAGCAATCGATCGAATCGACTCCCATTTTCTCTGAAATACAGTAATACCTGGTAGTCATTGTTGGTCTCAAATGAAGATCCCTCTAGATCGATGATGTCCATTTTGCCATCGATTACCCGTGCATACATATAATCATAATACCCTTGCTTAAACAGGGCTTCTGTCGAAAATATCTTCCGTACTGGGTCAAAGGTCAGCTTAAATTCATCTTCCAATTCCCATCCATTGAAACCTCCGACAACATATAGACTGTCCTGTGTGTTTATGCCCTTAGATTTAAGAGTGAATATAACACGTGCATAGTCACTGTCAATAGCGTTATTTCTAAAGGTCTCAGATACGGTGGAATCATCATTACTGATAAAGAAAGAACCATTTATATCCGGTTGCGTATGATAGAATCCATACTTCCGTGTTTCTTGAAGCTTGAGCAAGACATCTGCACCATAATTGTGTAGATCAATAGAATGCACATACTCTGAGGCAAACTGCAAGTGGCGGATATCGAAGCTTCTAAATTCTTTCAAGCCTGGAAAAACAATCTTGTCATTATATCTAAAGTGGATAAGGCCATTGTTTTTAAATGTAGGTTTTATATCCTCTATTCTAGTAGCCCAGTTTCCATTCTGAAGAATGGTAGCTGTTATTTCTCTTAGTGGGTCAGCAATGTACAAGTCTCTAGAATTTACCTGAAGATCCATTTCTTGATGGCTTCTTATTTTTCCAGCATTGATAGGCGACTTCATGGTTATAGCAAGATCGACTGCTTGTTCTGCAACCATAAACCTCCTACTGATGATCGGTAAGGCGTCTTCATCTCTTCCGTCATAGATGACCAGTAGATAATTCCCCGATAGAGTCCATGTATAATCTTCATTAGGTAATTCTAGGGCGTAGTGGACATAATTAATGTAAGAGTTATTAGAAAATTGATAATTTTCAATCTCCTGATAATCTATACCGTCGAGATACTCGAATTGATCTATATCAGTTGGGTTCCAGTTTCTATCGCAATGGATAACCCGATAGGTATATCTGTACAATTCCGTACCCAATTCATCAAAACTGAAATACAATTTTCCTAAATTTAGCTGTATGACAGGAAAATTTGATGTCTGAGAAGCTACTCCTTTAAATTGAATAGACTTTATATTATCAATATATACCTTATCCTTGTATTCTAGCTCATCTTGAGCTTGCATGGTGCTTAAGCAGAAACACAGCACGCACAACAATCCAATTTTATCGATTATTTTCTTTTTCACAACATGGTTATAACGTGATATCCGCCTAGATTAGTTTCACCAGTCATAGACAACTTTATCTGGTTTACTAGACCACTTATTGCCAGCGATCCGGTATCGCCATGGATAGTATCCACACGCTTGAGTGTGGTGTGACATGCCTACCCTAGGCCCGGAAAGGATCATGTCTTCTGAAACTTGGATTCCGTGATCCTCAATGACAATAGGGCTTTCTGGATC
>CAZFJO010000411.1:0-3064 GCA_964518915.1 uncultured Saprospiraceae bacterium | reverse complement strand
CTTCGTTATCCTCCTCTTGCTATGGAAAATAATGTAGAAGGCATGTGTGTTGTCCAGTTTAAAGTAAATAAAGATGGAAGCATTGATGACCTTAAGTTGGTAAGAGATATCGGTGCAGGATGTGGTGAAGCTTCTCTTAAAGCAGTGCAAGAAGTGATCGGTGCGTATGGATTATGGGTGCCGGGAAGGCAGAGAGGCAGAGCAGTTAGGGTTTTATATACCTTGCCGATAAAATTTAAATTAGAACCGCGGTGATCATATCCACATATGCTTTAAATAGGTCCGATACGGGAAGCATAGGATGTTAAAAAACTCTTTTCTTGAGCCTGTAGTGTAACTCTCTTTACATGAACCGGTTATATTTATAACCATACAATAACTATTGCGGGGATTCTTCCGTTACTTAAGTAGTTAATAAATTGTGCAGATGATTAAAAAAATAGGATTAGTAGTATGTATATGTAGTTTTCTGATTCCATCTATATGGGCTCAGAAATCTAAACTCGCTGATCAGTATTTCCGAAATGGGGAATATGAGAAATCATCGCTATTGTATAAAGACTTATATAAGGAAAACCGTCGGAATGATTATTACTTCAGTCGATACTTAGAGTCGATGCTGGCAATTGAAAAATTCGATGAAGCAGAATCAGTATTAAAGCAAGAGATAAAATCTCGGCCTAAGGATGCACAGCTGTACGTCAATTATGGCAACCTCTACGAAAAACAATTTAAGACAGAAGAGGCAGATAAGCAATATAGAAAGGCTATTAAACAGGTCAGTAACAATAAGGGTTCTGTATCTAGATTGGCGAGTGCTTTTTTATCATTGGCTAAGTATGATCTCGCCATAGAGGTGTATGAAGAAGGCTCAGAGAAATTAGATAATAAAAACGTATTTGCCTATCAGCTTGGTGACCTCTATAGAAGAAAGGGTGAGCCTCAGAAAATGATACAATATTATCTACTCAGTGCTACCTTATCACCTAATAGGGTTAATTCCCTCAAGAATGTCTTCCAGAGATATGTAGATAAGGAGCAATACCCTTTGTTGCAAGAAGAAATATTCGGGATGGTACAAGAATACCCAGATGAGATTGCCTATCCTGAGTTGCTACAGTGGCTTTATGTGCAGCAGAAGGACTATAAAAAAGCCCTCAGACAAGCAAGGGCACTAGATAGAAAACTAGACGAGAATGGATCTCGGGTATACGAGTTAGCCTCTATCGCCCAGAACGCCAAGGCATACGACGGAGCCATCTCTGCATACCAGTATATCATCGATACGAAAGGACCCAACACAAGGTTCTACATTACATCGAAACTTGAAATGCTGGATTGTAAGCGAAAGAAGGTAACAGAAAATTTCCAGCATACTCAAGAGGAACTGACTAACTTGGAAAACGAGTATGAAGGATTCCTAGAAGAGTTCGGGAAGAATACACAGACGGTGTTTCTGGTTATTGAATACGCTAAGTTTCAAGCGCTATATCTAGGTAACATTAAGAAGGCGATAGCTCTTCTTGAGGAAATGCGCACACAGAGAGGATTGAAGAAGGAGATTATAGGAAACATAAAATTAGACCTAGGTAATTATTACCTTATCGATGATAATATATGGGAGTCTACGCTTCTTTATAGTCAAGTTGATAAGACGTTTAAAGAAGGAATTCTAGGCGAACGAGCAAGATATCGCAATGCACTATTGTCCTATTATAATGGTGATTTTGAGTGGTCTCAACAACAATTTAAAATACTGAAATCAGCTACCACTAAGCTCATTTCTAACGATGCTATAGATAGGTCCATATTTATTTTAGATAACCTAGGTCTGGATACTACTGATGTTCCTCTTAAGATGTATGCTGAAGCAGAACTTTTCATGTATCAGAATAAATATGACGAGGCACAAGTGAAATTAAAAGAAATAGAGGTCCAATTTCCAGAACATGGATTGAAAGACGACTTGCTTTACCTCAGAGCTCAGATCTACAAAAGAACTAAGGAAACCGACTTAGCTATTGAAACCTATGAGGATATTATTGAAAATCACAAGGAAGAGATCCGATGTGATAATGCACTTATGGAACTGGCTGAGTTGTACCATTATCAGATTAAAGATCTAGAAAAAGCCCAGAAGTTATACGAACAGTTGTTTCTGGATTTTTCCAGCAGCACCTTCTCTGTGGAAGCAAGAAAGAGGTTCAGAATTATCAGAGGCGATGAAGTCCAGTAAGAACCATTCCTCTTCCAGACTGTTGTGATTTAGTGGAATTTACGATAATACAAGAGATAGAAAGAAAACTATCCATGGATAAGCCTGGGATGACTGCTCAACGTCTTATGTCCCCAGTAGAAAGTAATCTATACCTTAAGCCTAGTGATTCTGCATCCGTTGCAGGTGTAATGCTGTTGCTGGTCCCAGTGGATGGAAGATGGAATGTGGTGTATATCAAGAGAGCAGATAATAATCCTGACGATAAGCATGCAGGGCAGATCTCTTTTCCCGGAGGAAAAATGGAAGCGTATGATGACTCTTATGAAGCATGTGCCATCCGAGAGACTTATGAAGAAATAGGAATATCGCCTGAGAAAATAATCACCATCGGAGCACTCAGCCCACTTTTCGTATATGTTTCGAATTTTCAAGTTTACCCATATGTAGGATATCTTTCTGCTGATGCCGACCTAACCCTACAGGAATCAGAAGTTAAAGAAGTAATTATGATTCCTCTGGAAGAACTAAGGGATAATGAAAGAATAAAAAAAGGCCCGGTCAATCTTTATAATGGAACTTCCATGGATGTACCTTACTATGATTTAAATGGCAATAAATTATGGGGAGCCACAGCTATGATAACAGCTGAGTTTTTAGACATTATATCAGACTTATAACAAGGACACACAAGCTGTAAACTTTAATTCATAGTCCATTCTGCTCAACTTAATAATTGTGCTCTCGACTTGAATGATCGAAATGGAATTTAAAGAATAAAGGAGAACCTACAGTTAGCCCTCCTTCGTTAATTGTTATGCTTGAGTTATAACTTGATAATTCTTGCAC
>CAZFJO010000410.1:0-3071 GCA_964518915.1 uncultured Saprospiraceae bacterium | reverse complement strand
AGAGATTCGATATTTATCTCATTCCAGGATCTACCGTCTGTAGAATTGGGTTTTGATACAACTGTATGTGATGATACGGGTATTGTATTGACCCCAGAGAAGACAGATGGGACCATAACCTGGCAAGATGGAAGTACCGGTGATAGTTTTAACGTACAAGAAGAAGGATTAATTCAAGCAACAATAAATATCAATGGTTGTGAAACAGAAGATGAGGTTTTCATAACCTTCAGAACTTGTTTTTACTTTGATTCATTTATTCCCAATGTATTTTCTCCGAATAACGATGGCAATAACGAAACCTTTGTTCCTACATTCAGAGAGGGCGTTACCATCAATTCATATAGTATCTCCATATTCGACAGATGGGGGAACCAAGTATTTACTTCTACATCCTTAGATGAATCATGGGATGGAAGAATAGGAGATAGTAATTCTGCTGACCCTGGTGTATATGTTTATTTAGTGAAGGTTGATTTTACAGATGACCGTACTTCAGGAGAACAGATTATCACTGGTGATATTACCATAGTTAGATAGGTCTTATAGTTTTAACGCTTCAAGGAGTAGATCTACACCTATGCTTGCCTTCTCTGCAATGACCTTGAGGTTTTTCCTCAATGACATTTCGTGGTTTATATTAGGATTAGGATCTATGTAAAATATATCAGCGTAGGGTGGGGTATAATGAATCAGTGATGCTGCAGGATAGACCACCATAGAAGTACCTACAATAACCACAATGTCAGCATCTTGAATTTTCGTGATGGCTTTTTCCAGCATGGGTACCGCTTCTCCGAACCATACGATATGGGGTCTTAATTGTTTTCCATCTACACCATAATCACCTAATTTAAGATCGTCTTTCCAATCCATAATTAAGTCTTCATTGTCTACTGATCTTACTTTCAGCAATTCACCATGGAGGTGTAAGATATTGCTTGAACCCGCTCGTTCGTGTAGATCATCTACATTCTGGGTTATGATTTCTACATGATATTCTTCTTCGAGTTTAACCAGGGATCGGTGCCCAGAATGTGGTTCTACTTCTAGCAGTTGTTTCCTTCTTTGATTATAGAAACGCAAGACTTTTTCGGGATCAGCAAGCCACGCTTCGGGAGTTGCTACTTCTTCCACCTTATGCCCTTCCCAGAGTCCATTAGAATCCCTGAATGTTTTAAGACCACTTTCTGCACTTATACCAGCGCCGCTTAGAATTATAATTTTCTTCATTTTTCTATAATATTATTAATTGCTTCAGGAATAGACTCTGCTATGTTACTTGCTGTCATGGATAATCTTCCATTGTGAATTGCTGTCAAGTCTCCAGAAAAACCATGTATATAAACAGAACTCAAGCATGCATGCAATGGGTTCCGTATTCTGGCAAGAATTGAGGTCAGAAGTCCAGAAAGAACATCTCCAGAACCTGCAGTGGCCATTCCTTCATTGCCAGAAGAATTAAAGTAGACATTACCAAGAGGGTCGCTAATACTTGTATATCTTCCTTTAAGTATTATAAAGATGCCTCTTTTTTTAGATTCTTCCCGCTGCCTATGCACATATCCTTTGCGTGTATTATAACTACTGAAAAGTCGCTTGAATTCTCCTATATGGGGTGTAATGATTGTTCCTGGTTTTACCTTGTCTATCCAGTTGTTTCTAGAAACTGCATTCAATCCATCTGCATCTACGATCAATCCAGATTTATTAAGTAAAGAATATATTAGTTGGTCATTCTTTTCTCCTAATCCAGGCCCTATGCAAGTGGCATGATGTGCAGTTTGCTTTTTTCTCATGTCATCTACTGACCTGCATATAATTTCAGGGAACTGAGACTGATAGAAGCCATAATCTTCCTTATTGGTTACAAGGGTGATTTTACCTGCTCCACCACTCATGGTACCTTTGATAGCTAAGCAAGTTGCACCTCTCATGGTTGCATCTGCGGCATATATAAGGGCATGTCCATAAGTGCCCTTGTGGGCAAATGGATTCTTTGTATTTATCATTCGACCGACCTCTTCATGTGTAGTCTGGTGGTAAGATGAATCTAGTCTGTCAGCGATGCTGAGATCAAGACCAATAGGTAAGTAATCCCAATTCCCTAAATATACAGCATGCTCATTATAATAAAACCAGGGTAGAGGTCTGAAAAACTTAAGCGTAGCATGAGCTTTTATAATCGCCTCACCAGGATTAGAATTTTCATAAAGACCAGAAGGACAATCTACGGAATAAATAAGTGCTTTACTTGAGTTAAGTTCAAGGATTACTTTCTCCCAGATACCAGAAGCTTTTCGATTTAGTCCTATTCCGAATATGGCATCAATGACAATTTTACCAGTAACGTTATTTTCTGATTGCGAATCATACTTTGATATTTTTATGTTTTCAACTTCCATCGCTCTATGGTACATATGGTACCATAAACTTTCTTGATTCAAGTTTTTTTCAACGACCACCACTTTAACCGTTTTAAAAACGTGAGCAAGGAAGTAAGCAATGCATAGTCCGTCAGCACCATTGTTGCCCTTACCCACATAAATCGATATGTCATCACTGGTTAAAGGAAGATTACGCATCAACCATCTGAAGAACAGGTAAGAAGCCTTTTCCATAAGGGAAAGCATACCTTGACCATGTGTTGTAACACTCTTTTTTTCAAGGTCAATGATTTGTTTTGGCTGCAGAAGTTTCATAACTATTTCACTTAATTCTCGAAATTAACACTGTAGAATAGGGAATTACATATTTCTTTTATTAAATTTATTTCTAATATCAAAATAAGCGATATATAAGAACCTTAATGACATAATTACGCCAGTAGAAATCTTAACGATTTTTAAGGATAAAAGCAATATTAGACGAAAACGACTTCTTATCTTTTCTGGATTCAATTTTTCTTTTGTGGTTTCCTATATAAATCTTATTGATAGGAATGTAATGTGTAAGAATCGGTCGTAAAAGACACATATCAGTTAAATTAGATATTAGTTAATTGGCTATGTGAAAATTACCCGTAATACAAGTAAATTTTGCCCTTTTAAGCATGATCTTGTGCTTGAGAA
>CAZFJO010000409.1:0-3095 GCA_964518915.1 uncultured Saprospiraceae bacterium | reverse complement strand
TCTAAGATGGCAGCTCTCACATTAACGAATCCTGGATCACAATGTGGTATCTATAATCCATCTATCACGAGCTGTACAGCTCGGAAATGTCCTGAATTCTCATCTGTCCAGCTCGGATCAAATCCGTATATCTCAATAAATGCCCAGAACATGTCCCACAAGGTAGCACACCATACCTCACCGACTCCATGCGGAACATTGATGCTTTTTATATCATCGTATGTAAGCGGATTAGCATTCATGTCTGTACTGTATGGGAAATTCCTGAATCCTCTATCCTCAGAATCTTGCTGAAACAGGTAAGTTGCGATACCCCTTCTTTGTTCCCCTGTGTCCCCAACTTTAGCGGTGTATGCTAGGGCAAAAAAATCGCTCCACCCTTCACCCATCTGTTCTCCCCTATCAGGGTTTCGATCACCATCGTCATCGAAATTCCTGAGGCAATTCGTTCTACTTGCACCTCCCGTCAATCTTGAGCTTATACCATGCGCATATTCATGAATGATAACTCCATTGTCGAAATCTGAATCTAATAGGGTAGGGCCAGTAACCGGACGATCACGTGCAGAAATAACAACAGGTACGCCACTGCTTAAGGTGGTTTTAATCACATCGCAATCGCTCTTTCTCATGAAAACAGAAGGTATGTTTACTTGGCCTCCATTTTCTCCAGAACTCGGGTTTAATAATTCTTCTCCTGTTCCTCCTGTAGCACCTACGATGTTACAGATGATGGCCATGACCGCCCCATTTTCTTGAGCGTTAAAAACTTTTTTAGAAAAATCACACGTACC
The DNA here is from genome assembly GCA_964518915.1 of uncultured Saprospiraceae bacterium. Taxonomy (GTDB): domain Bacteria; phylum Bacteroidota; class Bacteroidia; order Chitinophagales; family Saprospiraceae; genus JABDLO01. Next base: position 2,301 of record CAZFJO010000409.1, on the reverse strand, counting down.
TCTATCGATCATGGCGACTTTTCCTCTTATATCATTCGTTACATCGTCGCATATCTCGAAGGGCATGTCCGACCGACTATCCTGAGCCACCTTAACCTCTGCTTCTATATCTACTTGTGAAACACTCGGTCCGAATACGGATTGTCCTGTTTCGAATTCATAGTCAACCAAGTCAGCTGGTGCTTCTATTTTTACAAGACTTATGTTTTTATCGAACAGAAACATCTGTAGTCTTGGTTCTCTGCCTTCCGGTTGAGTACGGAAATTTGCATTATTTCTTGCACTGCCATCTTGTGCTTCTGCTTGAACAGCATCACCGCCTTGTCCTCCCCTTCCATAATTGTTGACCTGAAAATTTCCAGCCTCTTCATTAAAGCCGAGTCGATATGTGATGTCATGCGTAACATTACATACATAAAAAAGATTTACTGTAGCTGCGTCAACACTTACGCCCGGATTCTGATCGACATCGTGGATGAAATTGAATTCTAAATTTTCTCCTCCATCGGGTTCATTAAATGAAGATCCATCAGATGCATTACTATCCTCATAAGCATGGACATTGTTGCCACGGGTAATGGTGAATTCAGCACCTTCCTGGCCATCGGTGTCGTGCCATCCGAAGGGTGAGGCTTCCCCATCTGGATCAGGAACAATAAATGTCTGTATAAGCTCATCGGGACTGACCGCCGGTAAGGGGTATACCCTATAGGAAGCATCTCCCATTGTTAAGATGGATTGCTCGGGTTTAACAACCTCACCACATTCATCTCTGGAAGCATACATATGGCTTGAATGTCCACATTCCAAGGTTGTTTTTTCAGTATCGGTCACAGATAAGGTTTCTGCATCAACAACAATCCGATAAAATAAATAGCTTTCATCAGGAATTTCAACTGCGTACGATAGACGTAATTTTCCTTCCTTACTTAGTTGGTATTGCTTAGAAATATGAATCTCGTCGTTTCTCCATGGCGCGTCGAGGACCATATATTCTCCTCGAGTTTTTACATTTCGTGTGTCTATTGTTGATTTGATATCAAGCGCACGCATACTTGCTTGTAAGACAGGTGTAAGGTCGGTGTCTATGCTTGATTCAACAAGTGATGCAGCATCAGGGATGAGAGAATGATTAGGAGCATAGACTCTACCTTCTTTAGATATAGAGAGATTAAGGTGTGCCCCTGCGATAGGTATTCCATTGATATACTGCTGAAAATAGATAAAGGTTGTTCCTGTTTTTCTACTAGAATGCTGGTCTGTTACCTTCAGGTTGTCTATATCATCATCTGTAAGATTCCACTGGGATTTTTCACTTGTAATATATGCTACTGCACGATTCGAAATATCGCTCTGGCTAAATATACTAGTTGATGTCAAGCAGATTATCAGAATTAAAAAACTTCGAACCCTCATATTATTTTATCTATTGAATATGCAAAATACCAATAGTATTATATTCTAGCGATAAGATATAGTAAAATTGTCTGTGTTAGCACATAAGTCTTACACATCGAAGTAGGCAGATATTTCTGCTTGTGCCTCAGGAGTATTCTTCAGATCTTTAATGAGATTCCCTTTTTCTAGGATCAATATACGATCACATACATCCACCACATGATTTAAATCATGGCTGGAGATAAGGACAGTTTTATCTTCTCCAGATGCCTTGATGATGCGTTTTAATCGTATCTGTGAGGTAGGGTCGAGGTTAGAAAAAGGTTCGTCCAGAACAAGCAATCGCGGATTTCCCATAAGGGCAGCAATGATACCCACCTTCTTCTGGTTGCCCTTAGACAAGTCCCGGATGTATTTTTTCTGCCCGATTACTTCATCGTTGAAAAATTCCTCATATTGGCCCAGAAAGTCTCTGATATCTGCTTCATTCCATCCGTAAAGAGAGCCCACGAAATCGAAGTATTCATCCGGTGTTAAGAAATTAATGAGATATGATTCATCTAGGAAACTGGACGTATATTCCTTCCATAATTCACTCTTGCTGACTACATTCCCATCAGAAGTCACTTGTCCTGTAGAAGGTTCTATAAGATCAAGAAGAAGGCTGAAACAAGTCGTCTTTCCAGCTCCGTTGTTACCGATGAGTCCGATATGTTCTCCCTCAGAGATCTCAAGATCTGCTATATTAAGGACTTCAGTGCTTGCGTATTTTTTAGATATGTCGGTGAATTTTATCATCTATGTTTTTTTTCTAAATGCAGCTAATATTTTATATCTCCTCTTCTGGAAGAGTTCTGTACAGAAATTAATGATCGGTGTATGGAATACAGCACCTATTAATCC
>CAZFJO010000408.1:0-3112 GCA_964518915.1 uncultured Saprospiraceae bacterium | reverse complement strand
CCGTTATTGTTGTTACTATTATTACTACTACTAGAACCGCCATTCAGTCCTTGCACCTGAGGTGGATTAAAATCAATATCTATATCGCCTGGTGCTTGACCATAGGGAACGGTATTCGTCTCTCCTTCGTATTCATCTCTATAGGTCTGGGCAAAATCACCCAATACCGGTCGAGCAACATCTGACATAAACGGGCTTGTCATCGGATCTGATATTACAATCCTAGGTTCAAGGCTATAAACATCGTCTACCTCTAAGCCATATATGTCATAGGTATCGAATCCTTCGAAGTCTATAATATTTACCCGCTGATAACCATCCCTATCGACCACATTGATGTCAATTCCTGCCATTTTTTCCGCCAGCGTATTGTATCTACTTGTTTCGAATTCCCAAGCGTATACAAGCTCTTCTCCTGGTCCTACAGAATTGAGAATATCAAGATCAGGAGTCTCTGCTTCCACTGTATACTCACGATACGTATCATTAGAACTTGTAGAATCGCCTAATACTTGCTGTTCCCCTATTTGCCTTAAGGCAAATGTGTATGGATAATTGACAACAAATCCTTCAGTTTTTCTCACAATCTGAATCACGTATTCCGTATTGTTCTGATACTGCTCAAGTTGTATCCAAGTTCCTCTCCAGAAACTACCATTCGTTATATAATAAAACGGCTTTCTAAATACTTCCTCATTGGTTTCTTTATGCTTCACAACTGCATCATAGGTACACGCGCGTCCTTGATAATCTTCATCATAAAAGCAATACGCTTCTTCGTTCTGCATGGTCTGAACGAATCCAGAATTTCCTGCTAAACTTTCTCCTTGTAAGTAAAATCTCTGATTCTGAAGTGGCGAGGTATACGCTACGTTTTCATCCGAAAGTTTATTGGAACCTTCAGCCGTTCTAAAAGTTACATCAAGGGTCTCCTCCCATCTCTGTCCATGCAAGTATACGTCTGAGTAACCTCCTGTATTGTTATATTCTCGAGCCGTTACTCTGGCTTGCATTCTCCACCTTTTTCTTCTGCTATCACCATTCGTTCCTCCTAATCTGGTAGTAGGAACATACTTAGCTAACCGATTTTCTTCCTGAAACATTTCATAATTGTCATTGTGGTTTGGATTGATGACATTCTGAGGACTCAATGCTGTAACCGTAAAATCTCCTTCTTCAAGCACAGGCATAATTCGATGTACCGTTTCACCATCTACGTCCGGTACAGTCATAATCCGATTAATCGGAACTGTAAACGATAAGCTGGGTTGTACATTCGTTTCTACATCTTCATCTCCGTCTTGTGGGTACGAATCTGCAATAATCGGAAACTCAAAAGGACTTGTTCTAGGAGGAACACATCGTTCTCCCACATCTATTTCCATTCTTGCAGATCCCTTAATAAGTCCTCCAAGTAAGTTAAATCTAATGCCCGCGAATCCAGCAACATAGAAAGGTTGTGGACCTCCAGCCTCTAGCATCATCAATGCTGTAAGGCTCATGATCGTTACATCTATTTCCTTTCCAAATATCTTTCCTTTAGCTCCAATTCTTCCATCAAGACCTGCATACGCACGTCCTCTACCGTACCATCCATTAACACCAGGAGGTGCATACGTACTTGTTTCTGTATAACAAGTCGCATTTAGATCTTGGGATAATAGTACGTCCATACCTGCAATCACTGTAAGCGATGCATAAATCACCGCATTTACCTCAGCAGATAAAGTTATGTGTGTACCGAAAGCAAGGCCATTCCCATTAGTAGGACTATCGGTGGTAGTTGTTGGTCTTTCTAATATATCAGGCAACCCTCCTCCTTCAAAACTTCCATCTTCGCTAGATTCTGTCAGATTGTTAGCCATATCTAACAGCGCCGGTGGCATCGGAGGTAGTACATTAGGTACATCCTGACCGGTCATGAAGTATGCACTTGCACTTATACCCCCACTTCCAGCAGAAGTGTTATCCCCACTGGAATTCTGTGTATTGAATCCAGGAATACTAAATGTCAGACCACCTAGGATTCCATCACCTAATGGTGGAGCATAAGGATTCCCTGCATGGAAATACCAAAAGATATCATCGTCATCTGAATTACTGGCTTTGTCTGGCCAGAATGACTCATCGCCTAATGCATATGAAATAGGCAATAATAAATTAGGCGTCCCTTCTGCACTGGTACCTGAACCATGTAACATGCCCGGAATAATATTAGCGTAAACATTTAAGTCTCCGTGAAAATTTACCTTCTTAGGACAATTTTCTCCTTCTGCACAACCTCCTTTATCTTCAAAATCTAAAATATTAGAGAAGTCTCCATATAATCTTGCTTGATCGGCCTGGGCATAGCCAGGAGAAAGCATCCAGAAATTCCCTTGCAATCCGAAACTACGCAATCCATCTGGTCCCCAACTAGCGAAAACTTCTGGATCTAGCAACAAGACTTGCTCTTTTATCAATGATAGACTTACCCTTGCGACCACTGTTCTTCCTCCGAATTCCGGATCAGGAACCGGTATGGCTTGGATGGGAGCAGGAGGGATAACATTGCCATCTGCATCGGCACCATTACCCAAGTTAGAATCTAATCCTGCACCTACTTCAGGCATTTCAGTATTCCAGTAGATGCCTCCACCAAATGCATTGAAACCAACTATACTTGCCTGGAATAGCGGGGATCCCCTCAACTCTCCATCTATAAACCACCATCCATAATAATCTTCTGTTCCATAATCTCCATCATCTTGGGTTCCATATTTTCCGAATCCACCCATCAATGAAATCTCGTAACCACTGAATCCTATCTGAAGCGCTCCAGCGAATCCCTTGTTATTATCTTCATTTATAAAACAAACAGCTCCTGCAATACTGATGGGTTCTACTGCCATGCCTAAGTAGACACAACCCAACTGGATAGATTCTAACTTGAACCGTTGCAATATAGGTCCATCGTTCTGAAGACTCGATACAATTGAAATATCTCCTCCACCATTGATTCCAAATGAACTGGATGATAAAGAAACATCAAGGCCAAGATTAATAGAAACCCTCTGTCCTTCTAATTCAAATTCAGGCGCTCTTAAACTTATAGGAAATCCACTTACCGCTT
>CAZFJO010000407.1:0-3115 GCA_964518915.1 uncultured Saprospiraceae bacterium | reverse complement strand
CTAAACCCATTAAATCTGTTACTTTTACACGCACAAGAAAATGTTGATTTTAATGGCTGTTGCAAGGACTAAATCCAAGAAGAAAGAAGAGGAAGTTTCTCTGAAAGAATTCATCTATATCAAAGGAGCCAACTCCAATAACCTTAAGGATATAGACGTCCTCATCCCTAAGAAAAAGCTTATAGTTGTAACCGGTCTATCAGGCTCAGGGAAATCAAGCTTGATCATGGATACCCTATACGCCGAGGGTCAGAGAAGATACGTAGAAAGCTTATCCTCTTATGCGAGACAGTTTCTTAATCGGATGAAAAAACCGGAAGTGGAATTCATTAAGGGTATATGCCCTGCCATAGCCATAGAACAGAAAGTAAGTTCAAGCAATGCGCGATCTACCGTAGGGTCTCTTACAGAAGTATATGATTACTTGAGGTTGCTATATGCACGAATAGGAAAAACATATTCTCCGATATCTGGAAAACTCGTAGTAAGGCATGACGTAAGTGATGTGGTGGATTTTATTTTCGAGCATGAAGAAACAACAAGAATCCAACTGTTTATCTTTTTTCAGAACCAACGAGAAAGGACAATAACTCAGGAGTTATCTTTCCTTCTTCAGAAAGGATATACAAGAGTGAGACACAAGGGCGCCTTGATCTCAATACAAGAATTGCTAGAAGGGAAGTATAAAAACTCAAAGAAAACATCTGCCAGCTTAAGGAAAGATATGCATGTGCTTATCGATAGATTTACCTGTAACCCGGAAGATAACAATAGGAAACGTATAGCAGATTCTGTACTTACAGCCTTTTCTGAAGGAGAAGGAGAGTGTCTCGTAGATGTTGTTGATGGGAAAGAGAAAATATACAACAATCGCTTCGAACTAGATGGCATGTTATTCCTTGAGCCGAATCATCAACTTTTTAATTACAATAACCCATACGGAGCATGTCCACGATGTGAAGGATACGGACGCGTTCTAGGCATTGCCGAACACAAGGTTATTCCTAACGATGCATTGTCTGTATACGATGATGCCATCATGTGCTGGAGAGGCGAAAAAGGAAAAGCATGGAAGGAGCGACTGATCCATTCTGCGCATAACTTTGATTTTCCCATCCATACACCTTACATAGAATTGACTCAGAAGCAGAAGCAATTGCTATGGGACGGAAACAATCACTTCTATGGCATAAATGACTACTTCTCTGAACTTGAAGAGAAAACATATAAAATTCAAAACAGGGTAATTCTTGCCAGGTATCGAGGAAAGACGGCCTGTACAGAATGCTCTGGAGGAAGGTTGAGAAAAGAAGCAACTTATGTAAAAATAGATGGACACCATATAAGTGAATTGATCAATCTTCCCATTTCGGAATTGAATAACCACTTCCAGAAAATCAAATTGAATGATCACGACATGACCATAGCTCGGAGGATACTTATAGAAATTAAAAGTAGACTCGACATTATGGAACAGATTGGCTTGGGTTACCTCAGCCTTGATAGAATTTCCTCTTCCTTAAGTGGAGGGGAAACCCAGCGCATAAACCTTACTCGTACGCTCGGGTCCAACTTAACGAATTCGCTATACATCCTAGATGAACCATCAATAGGATTACATCCTAAGGATACAGAAAAATTGGTGGCAGTTTTAAAGAATCTGCGAGACCTCGGAAACACAGTTGTCGTAGTTGAGCACGAAGAAGATGTCATACGCAACGCGGATCACATCCTAGACATGGGTCCTGAAGCTGGTATCCACGGAGGGGAAATGATCTATGACGGTCCACTTAAGAAATTTCTTTCTATGAAGAAAGGGGGATTGACTGCACAGTATCTACAAGGAACTATGGAAATCCCTATTCCTGCGCAGAGAAGGAAAATCATCAATACCATAAAAATTAAAGGTGCTACGCAGCATAACCTGAAAAACATCGATGTTACCGTCCCTCTGAATTGCCTTACAGTAATAACGGGAGTTTCAGGTTCAGGAAAGACGTCACTGGTTAAGCACATCTTATATCCATCTCTTAAAAAACACTTAGGCGAGCCGATCGCTCAAGCGCCAGGAAAACATGGTTCTATCTCTGGTGACTTATCCGCCATTACTTCGGTGGAGATGATCAACCAGAGCCCTATAGGAAAGTCTTCTCGATCTAATCCGATTACTTATGTCAAGGCTTATGATTCCATCAGAAAGTTGTATACATCTCAGCAGATTTCTAAGATCAGAGGGTATAAGCCTAAGCATTTTTCCTTCAATGTAGAAGGTGGAAGATGTGACAATTGTAGCGGAGATGGAAACATCACGGTTGAAATGCAATTTCTAGCAGATGTTAAGCTTGTCTGTGAAGAATGTAAAGGTAAGCGATTTAAAGCAGAAATCCTTGAAGTACAATACAAAGGGAAAAACATCTATGATGTCTTAGAATTGAGTATCGATGAAGCCATGGATTTCTTTTCCGATCAGAGAGACATACTCAATAGAATAAAGCCGCTACAAGAGGTAGGGCTAGGATACATAAAACTGGGTCAGTCGTCGTCAACCCTATCTGGAGGAGAGGCGCAACGGGTGAAGTTGGCCAGCTTCCTCGGAAAAGAAAAAAACGTGTCTCCTGTTTTATTTATATTCGATGAACCGACAACCGGATTGCATTTTCACGATATCCATAAGCTCATGTATGCACTCAATAGCCTTGTTGAAATCGGACACAGTGTAATCATTGTCGAGCACAATCTCGATGTTATCAAGACGGCAGATTGGATCATAGACTTAGGTCCAGTTGGTGGTAAGAAAGGGGGCCACCTTGTGTATGAAGGCACGCCAGAAGGAATATTAAAAATAAAGAAATCATTCACTGGGCAGTTCTTGAAGGAGAAGATGAAATAAGATCTTCTTGATTAGTTGTAGAGTAAAATTATTTAATACATCTCCTTCTCAGATAAGGGAGGGTCGGGATGGATTGGTGATTCGATGCGATAAGGCACAATTAAAAACGGTCAACCTATATCAGGGACGGACAGCCACTCAAGACTTAACACTCAACCTCAAACCTCAAGACTGTGATGGAATGCCCACGCTCACCATTTGAATCCTATGGTTGGCTGCACTTCT
>CAZFJO010000406.1:0-3119 GCA_964518915.1 uncultured Saprospiraceae bacterium | reverse complement strand
CCTCTATTGTTTATTCCAATGAGCGTGAATTTTCTTGCAGGTCAAGAATTATTGAAAGATATCTACGAAGATGAGTTAGATGGTATAGGTCGAAACCCTACATTCTATAGTACCGGAGAATATGTATACTTTTATGGAGCCGAAAGCTTTACAGAAGATGGTTTATGGAGGACAGATGGTACGGAAGAAAATACAGTATTTCTTACACCAGAAGGCATAGGAGAAGTAGAATATATTACTGAAGTTGATGCTGGCATCCTCTTTTCAACTGGAAGAGATGTATACGTTACAGATGGAACTATAGGAGGGCATAAGGTTTTAGGCTCAATTACCAGTGGTTTCATCACACAGTTAATAGCCATCAATGATTCTATAGCCATTGTGGTCGCGGACCTTGCTAGTGGATTTGAGATATACAGTTCCAACGGACGTGATGACGGATTACAATTGTTGAATCAATTCTCTGACGACCTGCGATTAGAGGATTTCAGTATATTTAATCAATCCCTTGTTATATCAGAGGCAAGTACCCAATCTCCTAAATTTGCACCTGTAGTTACAGACGGTACAATTGAAGGAACGCTTACCGTTTCAGATTACTTAAGCAATTTAGGCGTAATGATGGATCCAGAAACGGCTAGAGGAGTAGGGGATGTTTTGGTCGCAGAACAGCGAGGACAAGATTATATCGTGCATGAAGGTGTAGCAGTAGCAGCGGACATGTTTGGAAATATAAGATCAGGAGCTGCATCCAGAAATAAACGTTACATCCAGACCTCATTTGACATATTTTCATTTGACACAAGTACTAAGACCACTTCTTTGTTGTCTAAAGAGGGGAATTTCTTTGCACATATGATATCCTCAGATTCCTTTATGTATTATATAGGCGAAGATGATTTTGTTTACGAACACGATCCTCTGACTGAAACTGCGGAACGCATTTCGACGGAATCTATCGGGTTTTCTAATTTCGATGGTTGGATTAAACTTTTAGGAAATCAGTTGTTTTATTGGGTGGATGATAATGAAGGAAATCAGGTTCGTTTTATTGATATAACCACTAAAGAAGACGTGCTGGTTGACATAGTTTCGATCACTCCAGGATTCATTATTGTACCTGCTGTCACTTCAGTAAATGGCTTAGTTTTATATTCCAAGTTGACACCAGATCTAGGACAAGAGTGGTGGATTACTGATCGTTTCTCGTCGAGTTTTTTTTCCGGTTTTGAGTCAAAAGAAACATCTGTGTATCCTAATCCGACAGTAGACCGTCTGTATCTTCCTCTTCCAGATGGCATGTATGACATACGTATATATAGTCTGGATGGTAGACTTGTAAAATCCGAAAATATGGTTAGTAACAAAGAAAGTTCTATTTCAGTTGTTGACTTGAAGGGAGGTAGTTATCACGGTACTGCTTACGCAAATGATGGCCTGAGTCACTACCACTTTAAATTCTTGAAAGTTGAATAGTCAAATTACCAGATTATTTACTTTTACTTCTAGCTTATAACCCTCATATTGTAGGATGGTGTTATGGAAAGGATATACAATAAGATTGTTACTCTTACTTATAAGCTGTGGATATGTAGAAACTACTCTGGCACAAGAGAACACGTATCGATTGATAGAGCACCTTACAGTAGACGATGGCTTGCCTTCTAATCATGTGTATGCCTCCTTGATGGATAAGGATGGATTTTTATGGTTCGCTACAGATAGAGGTGTCGTACGATATGATGGGAATAGCATGAAAATATATACTACAAAAGATGGATTGCCGCGAAGTGATGTGTATGATATTAAGGAAGATAGCAGAGGTAGGATATGGTTGTTTTCTATTGCTAGTAAGTTGTGTTATGTCAAGGATGGGAAGGTCTTCACCACAGCTATTGATAATTCTGACAAGGATATATATATGCATGGTTTTTCTGAAGATAGCATTGGTATTAGATTTTGGACTTCTAAAGTAGGCTACTGCGAAGAGAATAATGATAATATTATTTGTGACAATAGTATCCATTATGATGAAAGTGATTCTCCAGTTATCAGAGGAGGACATGTAGTCTTAAAGCAAGACGTAAATGGCCAAAGTGGATTCTATGTACATAATACGGAAGGAAGAAAAAAACTGGATTTATTAAGCCATATTGAATCGTCTAGATTTACATATCAATCGTATTACAATGATTCATTAATATTTTTTAATTCATTTGATAATTCTATATCGATAACAGATGGAGAATCAGTTCAAGAACTGGCAAATTATAAGTATCTAAAAGATATAGAACCTGTCGTGATGAAAAGCTGTAAAAGCAATGTCACACTAACCAGTTCTTCGTATATAATAAACCTTAATCTGAAGTCTAAAGACTCAGAAATTCTAGATCTTGCTAAACTTGGATTTTCTGAGGGTAGTCTTAATTCTTCGATTAGATTCCATGATCTACTTGTTGTATGTAGTAAATCAAATGGAGTTAAAATATTTCAATCTAAAAACGCTTTCATATCTAACAAAATTCTAACTCTCAGAAATATAGCATCACCGGTAAAAAAGAAAATTGAATATAACGGAAAAATAATTTTATTCTCAGATGCGCCTTATCTATACCAGGTCGACGAATCTGGCCAGATTGATACTTTTCAATTAGGTATTAATACTAAAGATAACGTTCTGATAAGATCTGTTTTTTCCTTGAATAATGAATTAAGTGTTCTGACAGGGATGGGGCAACATACTCAATATGATGTCATAGGAAAGGACTTAGTGGCACGTGAAAGAAATGGTATAAATTTTTCCTACATAACACCTTCTTCAGTATATAATTTAAACCAGACTTCTGAAGATTTAGCATGGGGGAATAATCATTTAGGGTTACAGAAATATACAATATCAAAGGATAGTATATCGAGTGATATAGTTTACAGCGGTACGGTAAAGGACTATTCTTATGTTTCAGAAGATTCTATATATCTGGTTGGTTCTACTCAGGCTCTGTTGATTAATTCGATTACCAAGGACAAGCAGGTATTGATGGATGGTAAAGAATTTTGCTACATAAATCGTTTTCATCAAAAAAATCGGCAGCCAATTGTTCAAAGGCTGCTTTATTCGC
>CAZFJO010000405.1:0-3119 GCA_964518915.1 uncultured Saprospiraceae bacterium | reverse complement strand
ATATGTAGTGGACTGAATTTTTCGTTCAGAATGAGAAGGGTCAATACTGCCCAGCAACCATATAGTACAATTTTCATAAAAGGTTTCGCAGATTGCTTTGAAGATCTATTTACTGCAAATAGTGTAATAAGAATAAATAGAAAATCTATTGAACTCCACCAAGTAGGACCAGAATTACAACAGCTCTTAGTAGAACAACTCTGAACTATGAATAAAATCGGTGTGATAAGACAATGAATCATACATAGACCGCTTGCTATGGCTCCTAGGTAGTCAGATTTTATCGATGAAAAAGCTGTCATATATATAATGGGTGTCTATAAATTTCCACGATTAAAATGGGGTAAATATACGTACAAAATCATTAATTGCAACATTGTTGCAATTAAATGTTTAGGGTGCATTTATCGTATTATTTTATTGCGTTTATTATAGTTCATTAGCCTAAGGTCATATAGAAATTACTTTTTACACTTCTTTTCAATCGTTTACAGTCTTTGCATATTTTCTTCGATAGGTAAGACTATTTTGGGCTTTGTGATTTCAGAAGATCTATTTGTACCTGAGAAAGATAACAAGAGATTGTGAAAAAGTCACCCAGCACTTATAATCATTGAAACAATACCAGACCATGAAATATTTATTTTTTATGCTAACATTTCTCTTGAGCACAATCAATATAATGAGCCAAGAGTCCGATGAATTATCTATCCTTTCTACTGACAGAAACTGGGTTAAAGAAATAATTCAATTTCCTATTGATTGGGCACCAGATCTGAAATTGACTGGTTTCGAGGAGCTACGTTTTGCGCCCAAGTGGTCTGATTCATTAGAAGGTGGATTCTGGTCATTGGTTATGGCTTGGGAAGTTGAAGCAACTAAGGCACTGACATCAGAAGAAATAGAACTCAATTTTAGGGCATATTTCGACGGCTTGATGATTCCTAACCACTGGGCGACTACCTTCCCGAAACCGATGGTTCTCTTTGTTCCGGTCTCAACCGATGGTAAGAAGAATACGCTCGTAGGCAAAATGAAATTTTTCGATGGATTTCACACTGGAAAGCTAACGACTGTAAATATTAAGGTAGAAACACATTTTTGTAAAGTCAAAAATAGGGCAGTCACCGTATTTCGGATTTCGCCACAGAAATTGGACCATGAGATCTGGTCAAAACTGTTTAGCATTACCTACGCGGATACAGATTGTGAATGATGAATAATACCATTCCGTCACTTTTTTAATTTACCTTATCAAGTTATTTTTAGACGACTAGTCGGTATCCCACACCACGGATATTGGTGATTTTTACATTGGGGTCGCCTTCTAATTTCTTACGCAATTTAGAGATGAAGACATCTAAGGTTCGACCGATGTAATCTCCCTTATCTCCCCAGACTTTATGGAGCAAGTCATCACGAGAGATTGTAGCATTGACAGATTGATGCAGTAGGGTGAGCAGCTCAGATTCCTTACTGGTCAGGGAGGTGCTTTGTTCTCCGTTAAGCAGCAGCATCTTATGCGGATCGAAGCGATACGAACCTATGGGTATAAGGTGTAGGTCGACAGTAGGCTCGGACTTTTTGCGATAAGCGATAATGAAAAAACCGATCATAAAGAGCGCGGAAATAACACCTAAAGCCTTAATAGGAATACTCGTCGGACCTATAGCGGTAATGGGTTCTGCAGCCTGCATTTCTTCTAAAACTGTTAGCCTTAACTTATAGTTAGCTAGAGGTTGTTCTCTATCGCCGCAGGCAATCATGTTTGCATCAAGGATGCCATTTATCTGATAGCTATGGATGATTTCTCCGGTGTCACAATGTTCCATTTCTACAATGTAATCTGACGCTAACCGGTATTGCTTAACTACCTTGTCTACACTTAGTGCGAGTGTGCTGGCTTTAAATATAAACTCAGTATCAAATTGTACAAAATGTGTCTGTCCGTCGCTGGCGATGGGTAGAACCCGTGATGTTGTATCGTTATGCGCTTTAAGCACTTCATGCCCTATGGCTCGCATCGCAACGCCTATTTCTGATTCCGACAATCTTCCCTGAGCCGTTGAGTGTGCTGCGAAGAGTACAGATAAAGAAAGTACACTTACATTAAAAATTGTTTTAAAAAGCATGGTCAAATTTACTCGAATCAGCCCACTATTGCAATGTTTTAAATTGCATTTACATTAATTTACACTTGTTAACTGCCCAGTATAGCGCCTCTAGATACATTTGATTTAATCATAACACATAAAATTAAATAGTATGAACATTTCAAGTCAACGGTGGCTATATCTATTAATTATTGCTTCTTTCTACTGGAGTGGGTGTAAGGCTCAGCACAATGGTGTAGAGGATGCTGAGCATATGCAGGAAGCCAATAAGCGAAGTATCGTTTCCACATTAAAAGAACACGCCCACCTCTCGGTGTCTGATCAAGCTGATTTATATCGTCAACTGAAAAAGGATAGTCGAGATGGCTATGATTTCGAGAACGAAGATGAACTTACTATGTATGGCTATGGTATGTTATGGAATGATAGACCATCGGATGCTTTTATTATTTTCCAACTTATAGCAGAGCAATTCCCTCAATCGTCCAACGCATACGACAGTCTGGGAGAAGCTTATTACGTCCTGGGGAATAAAGAGAAGGCGCTGGAGAACTACCAGAAGTCTCTGGATATGAATCCGGATAATTACAATGCAGAAGACTATATAGACCTTATAAATCACCCTGATAAGAAGCGATTGACTCCTGCCGAAAGGTTTTCTGAAGTATATACAGTTGAAGCATATAGAGCGGATTTAGATGACCTAGCTCATAAACTTAAGAAGACCCATCCTGCTATTTTTAAATTTACTTCTGAAGCTGCCTTTCGGCAAATAGTAGAAAAAAACAAACAGCTTATAAACAAGGAAACAACCTATGGTATGTTTCGATGGTATTGCAATGAAGTTATTGCCAGTGTCAACTGTTCTCACACGGATATGGGTGATTTTTATCTTGAAAATGAAATGCTTCCTATGTCCTTAAGATTTCCAGTTCAGACGCATTGGGTGGATGATAACCTCTATGTTGTAGATCCATTGTCCAATGGACATGCTCTAGCCATACA
>CAZFJO010000404.1:0-3132 GCA_964518915.1 uncultured Saprospiraceae bacterium | reverse complement strand
ATAGAGCCTTGATTGTTTAGAAGGTGTCCATCTCAAGGAAAACGGAACTTCTACATAGCTTAAGTGGATGGATCGATCTTTCGGTCGAGAAACCCTGAAGTTCAGTGCTTCGTTTTCGAAGTTGGCTCCTTTAGTTGTGTAAGCCATCCCTATATCTAGGAATAAGTTATGCTTTAGGTATACAGAAGCCCTCAGCCCAAAATTAGGGTTCACCTTGTCGTATCCAGTATAACCATCTCCATCTACTTGAGATAAATTAAAGCCTCCTGTTATGGACCCTTGAAATATGTCAACTTTCTTTCTTGAATACCTCTGAGCGTCCACTTTTTGGAATAGGAGTGTCAAGAAAAGTGGAACCATAAGTTTGATCCAGTTCATATTCACTAGTTTTTTTTAAAGTAAACAAAACCAGCAGGGCTGATCTGTAGGAATATAATCCGCCTTTAATATAGTGATTCATTTTTTAAGCCCGACACTGGATGGGCATAGATTAACCTTGTTGATTTGTCGTGTCGGTTATTATAGTGCTCAATTATTGGTTGAATTTCAGCTTCTGCATCTGGCTTAGTCAGTAATAAAATACTGCCTCCGAATCCACCTCCCATCATTCTTGAGCCATAAACTGAAGACGAGGCATTAAGGGACTGTACCAATTCGTCCACCACAGGAGTGCTTACTTTATACTTAGTGGATAATCCTTCATGGGTTTCGGATAACAGTGCACCGACTTTCTCCGGGTTGTGGTTGCCGAGAAGAGCAGACAATTTTTTTACCCGCTGCATCTCATTGTAGACGAACTGAGCGCGTGACAATAATTCTGGATAATCCTCTAGGTATGATAGGTCTTCTTCAGATATATGAGCCAGAAATGTATGAGAAGAGCCGCTGCTGTCATTTATGATACTGAGTGCCTTCTGGCATTCTTTTTTTCTTGTATTGTATTCAGAGTCTACAAGAGAATGTTCAATCTGTGAATCCACTAGCGTCCAGTTGTAGTCTGGATTTATTTTTACTGAAGATGTGCTTTTCATCGCGAAATCAAGATGAAGAATACTTCCTTGGACGCCTTTTACGATGGTGGTCTGGTCCATCAATCCTCCTTGTAGCCCAGCACCATATTCTACTTCACTCGCCATTGCTATCAATTCATCTGGGGTAAGCGTACGTTTTTGCGTTTCAGCGAAAAAAGAAAGAAGACCACATACCAAGGCAGATGAAGAAGATATACCCGCACCTGAAGGAAGGTCACTACCTATGGTTAAATCAAGATGTAGAGGGCTATACTTCTTTTCCCATAATTTTACGGATTCTTGTATGAATGTTGACCATTTTTCTTTAGGCAATCGTTCTTGCCATTCTGTGTACCTCCGGTACGTGTGGCTATATAACCTTAGACCTCTATCCTGGTTTTTATTTCCGACGATGTATATATATCGATCGAGGCAGAAGGTATAGGATTGACCACCGTTGTAATCAATGTGTTCGCCGAGGATGTTGACTCTGCCAGGTGCGCAAGTTATTGTACTGGGTTTTCCGAAGAGCGATTGGTGGGTTTTTAAAACCTCTTGTCTGATGTTCTTCATTCTACTAGTAGGTGTCGTCAAGCGCAAATGTAATCTTGGCATCCATCCAGCCTCCTTCTGTAAAATCTGGCATACTTACAGCAGCCGATCCTTTCTGAATGGATTCTTCAGAAAGCGGTGTTATGGCCATCCATGTTGCTGCATCGTATGCATCAAAAGGTGGATTTTTGCCTGCTTTGGCATGTTCGATAAAACTGTGAATGAGGAAGAAATCCATACCACCATGCCCTGCGCCTACAGCACGAGCTTCGTATTTTTTCCAAAGTGGATGATCGTATCTGTCGAGATAAGGCTGGGCTTCTTCCCATCGATGTGATGGAGAGCTTCCTTCGATATAGATGGATTTATTGTCCCGCATCCATATGCCTTTCGTTCCTTGTACTCGGAATGCTAGAGAGTAAGGTCTAGGAAGGTTGGTGTCGTGGTGTAAGACGATGGTTTCTCCATCAGCTGTTTTTAGCATAGTCGTAATCTTGTCTCCAAGGGCAAATTCTACTTTGGCATTGGGGTGATTGATTCCCCCTTTTTCATGGTCAACGATATAATTGTGAAGTCCTCGGCTCTTAGAGGCCATAGAAGTCAAGTGGGTTATTCTGTTGCCTCTATTGATGTTAACATATTGACTTACGGGGCCGATTCCGTGAGTCGGATATAAGTCCCCGTTTCTATGTACAGAATGCGCTGTCCTCCACTTAGCTTCACTATAGCCGTTGTCTCCGAATTCTGCTCCACTGTTATAAGGGGTAACACCATCGTTAAACTTCACTCCCCGGAGGTCGTGCTGGTAGCCACATTCTAGATGAATCATCTCACCGAAAATGTCTTTTCTTACCATGTTCAAGACGGCCATAACATCTCTTCTAAAACATACATTCTCTAGAAAGTATAGGTGTCCTGTCGATGCTTGAGAAGCCCTTACCAGTTCCCAGCACTCATCCACAGATCCAGCACCGCTTACTTCTAGGCCTGTATATAGGTTTTTCTTGAGGCAGGCAATAGCCATAGGAACATGCCACCTCCATGGAGTAGCAATTATAACGGCGTCTATGTCTTCTTTCTCAAGCAATCTCAAGTAATCCTTCGGGCCTTGATCGTATATGGTAGGGATAGAAGTGTTGTGTTTTTTCGCTATTTCTTTAGATCGATCGATCATCTTCTGATCGACGTCACAGATGGCTGCTACTTCACAATCATCTCTCCTTAATAATAAGTCGAGGTGTCCTTGTCCTCTGAGTCCAGTACCTATAATTGCGATTTTTAGTTTTTCATTCTGAGAAGAAGGCCGTTTTCTATTAAATGGTAGCGTAGAAGCTACAGAAGTAATGGCTGTATTGTATAAGAAAGTCCTTCGTTCCATGCTTGACAAGATGATTTAAAGTACAAAATATAAAAGCTAACTGATAAAGTAGTCTGAATTGACTGACCGATCCGAGTTAAGGAGGAAAACTGACAGGGTCAGTTTAGGGAAGGAACCTCGCGTGCACCGCGAGGGTGGGCAGGCGAATCCGCTCGCGTAAAATATTATAGAGTTGAAAACAAAAAGAAAAAG
>CAZFJO010000403.1:0-3153 GCA_964518915.1 uncultured Saprospiraceae bacterium | reverse complement strand
TTTTCTCGTTATATGAGCAGCATCTAGTCAATTCCACCGTTCTCTTATTGTCTTTAACTAAATCTAAATTTTTATGAGGGTATTACTATCCTTTATATTATCATTAATTATCCTTACCTCTTGCGAGAAAGAACCAGAAATGGTTAATCTAATTGCTATCCAGAAGGAATTTAATGTTTCTATTCATGCTGCTACTTCATCTACAGGAATTGTACCTGCGATTAAAATATCAAGCATAAACTCTATAGGATGCCAAAAAGATGACTTGGATATTGCCTTATTTAAGACCGACACCAAGCTTAGCTTTAAAATCAATGGCTTGTTGAATAATACAGAATGCGAAGACAATAAAGTTGTAATAGAGAATATCACATCATTTGACTCAGATCGAACCAACTATGGTGTCGAGATATGGCTCAAAGACGTTATTATGAATCCAGGGGTTTTTAAAACTGATGGATCAACATACGATTTGCGACTAGACACAGAACATGGCCTCACCGTTTTAAAGAAGCGTATCAAAGTATTACCTTCTAATCGCGTCTGGGGACACATGGCTATTAATGGAGATGTTGAAGAATCTAAGTTCTTTAATTTCTTAAAAAGTATTACTGAAGACCCGAACCTTGATTCTGGAGATTATGGTTTGTTTTCTATAAATGAAGACGACATTATATTTTCCCAAGAATATGAATTTCAAGGTGATAATCAGGCATTCATTTTCAGAGTAGACGATCTAGAAACATTTAAATCAGCCCTGCAAGAATACACAGAGAATGAGACCGCACCCGAATTCACCATATACTCTTCTTTCGGTGAAATATTCTAATCCTTCTTAGGAAAGTAAGCATACAATACATCGTGTAACTGAGGTCTTATATTAAGGCTGTATAATTTACGATTATTCCGGTAAGGATATACACGATTACTTAAAAAAACAATCACTGTCTGATTACTGGGATCTGCCCAGGCAAATGTCCCAGTAAACCCAGAATGACCGAAACTACCTGAGCTAGCGAATTCCGATACATAGCTACTGTTTTTATTGTATTCAATCAAGGGCTTATCGAAACCCAATCCTCGGCGATTGCCTTCATACTGATACGAAGTAAAGGAAGCAATTGTTTCTTGACTGATCAGATAATCATTGTCCTTCTTTCCGCCATCTAAATAAAACTGAAATAATGTCGCTACATCCTGTGCATCAGAAAAGAGTCCAGCATTGCAAGATACACCTCCTAGCATAGCGGCGGTTTCATCATGGACCCTACCCTTGATCATCTCATGTCTGAAATACGCGTCCCTTTCCGTAGGTACAATGATTTCTTGCTTATGATAGTTAAGTGGATTATAGCATATGCGATGCAAACCGAGCGGCATATAAAACTGTTGAAATAGCATGGTTAGATAATCATCACCAGATACATGAGTAATTAGCTCGGGAAGTAGCAGGAATAACAGCCCAGAGTACTTATAGACAGGATCTTGCGAGACTTCCGATTCCTTTATTTTTTCTCTTATAACTTCTTTATAGTTCTTATGGAGATATAAATCTTCACTTAACCTCAATGGGTATTCAGCAGAATGAGAAAAAGCATAACTATTTTCCATTATTCTACCATCAGACTGAAGTGATTCTGCCCAGAATACGATATAAGGTTGTAAACCAGCCTGGTGGGCTAGTAATTGTCTCAATGTCAGGTCTTCCTTATTGCTTCCTTTCCAGTATGGAATATAGGTAGATATAGGTAAATCGATATCTATTTTGCCTTCATCTACTAGTTTCATAACAAGCGGCAGACCAGATGTAACTTTAGTTAGAGAAGCTAAGTCATAAATATGATCGTTTTCTACTTTCACTTTTTTATCATAAGTATGATAGCCATAAGATTTTCTCATTGCGACTGCCCCTTTATGCATAATGACTATCTGACATCCTGGGAATGCCATTGAATCTATCCCAATCTGAATAATGGAATCTATAGATGATTCTAAACCATCATCCGATTGAGAGTAACCTCCAATCGAGTAGGTGAAAATGACTAAGAGAAAATATGCTTTCAATAAGAGGTGCATCATAGCACGTCGAAGATAAACCCTTCTTTCTGAGATTCTACGTACTTTTCTTTATTAAACTTAAACAGTTTAGCGGGTCTATGGGCAACACCTTGTTGATATTCCTGAATGTCTTCCAGGATTTTCATGGAAAGGACCTTTTTTCTGAAATTCCGCTTGTCTAATTCTCTTTCTAGTACGGCTTCATAAAGTGCTTGTAACTCAGTCAAGGTGAATTTCTCTTCTAGCAACTCGAATCCTATAGGTCTGAATCTCAGATGCGCTTTCAGTTTTCTCAGGCAAGTGCTCATGATCTCGTAATGATCAAATGCCAGCGCTTTTATCTCACGTACATCTACCCAATCTACTTCTTGTGACAAGTGGGTCGTATCTGTGTATACCTTATGGATATTGACCAATGAATAATAGGCAACCGTAATTACTCGCCCCTTAGGGTGTCTATCTACTTTTCCGAAAGTATGCACTTGTTCTAAGTATACATTGTGTAACCCTGTCAATTCCTTAAGCACACGCATAGGTGCCGCGTCTAAATCCTCGCCTTCCTTGACCAGTTCTCCTGGCAACGCCCAGAATTCTTCGTAAGGTTTACTATTTCTTTTTATCAGCAAAACCTTAAGTGCTTCTCCGTCAAATCCAAATATTACATTATCCACGGAAAAAGCAGACCTTGAGTATTTATCATAAAATACCATTCTACACAGTTATCTGATGCAAAGCTAGACAACGAATTGATAAAAGAAAACAATATTGTGCCTAATTATGAATAGTTTATACTTTGTTTCTCATAGATGTAAGGTGCCACAATACAATTCCAGCACAGACAGTAACATTGAGACTATGTTTCGTACCATATTGAGCTATTTCTACCACTTCGTCAGAAACATCAATAATGTCTTGCTGGACACCTGAAACTTCGTTGCCCATAATCACAATAAGCTTCTTCCCTATTGTATTATCCACCTCTTTAAGCAATTTAGATTCCGTTGTCTGCTCGTTAGAAACAACCTTGTATCCTTCCTTTTTTTTAGAGTTTAAGTAAGGTACAATGTCCTCCATGTGGCTCCATTCTACCGAGAG
>CAZFJO010000402.1:0-3156 GCA_964518915.1 uncultured Saprospiraceae bacterium | reverse complement strand
GATTCACACGGCGTCAGCATTTCTTCAGGAGGATTATCCTCACTACATCCCATTATTAATACTATACCTACCAGAAGGAGTTTTATACTATTTTTCATATCTGTAATTCTCTTTTTAAAAAAGCGACATAAACTTCACCTCAATGCGGTTCTTAATTTACCTCAATTGCAAAGATAACGCAATAACAAGCCCCTGTGTTTAATCCATCGTATATAATATCGTCTGCTTGACGATCAATTATTATGGTTGCCTCTATTAATTGATCTTATAAGCTATACGAAGGCTTCCTCCATTATATTTCCTGCGGATGGGATTGATTAGAGAAAATACATTGTCGGTGACCGCCTGTATTACCACGGTTTCGGTATGATACGATAATCCTATCCCTACATTATCCCATGTAGAACCGGCATATCTATATCTGCCACTTAGCTTCCATCGATCCGATAATCGATGTACATAGCCTGCCATAAATCCACCTAGAGTGCTCGATCCATATCGATTTATAAAGCCTGAAATAGACCAGAACGATCCTTGAGCATGAGCACTTCTATACTCCACTTGAAAAGAACTGGGCAGTGACACAGATATGGCTTGATTTATTTCTTCGGTAAATTGTAACAGGTTGTATAGTGAATCTGTAATCGAAACATCATCTCCTTCTCTTAAGAAATCAAGCAAATCAATTCCATCGTAGCTGAAGTTGCCCTGGCTTTCATAGCGACGTGTATTTTCTGTCCAGTTTATTTTTCCCAGATCTGTAGCAACTATAGAAAGATGGGCATTGTCTCCTACTTCTATCTTTATACCTAAGTCTATACCCACACCCACATTATCAGAGAAAAAACCATTGAATCGATACCGGTCTAGGTCTACAGTCACATCATCTAGCCCATTATAAAAAAACAAGTTGCTTGACACAACCTCATAATTGTTCTGAAAGTCTATGGCAAAAAACGACTCCTCAGTGGTTAAATTAATTCTATCTGATTCCGTCATAACCATTTCATTGCCAGAAATCAACTTAAGCCTACCTCCGATAACCAAGCCATCCATAATATAACTTCCCCCAGCATACAATTCATGATAGTGCATGTAATTAAAACCGGGACCTACTTCAATCCGTTCTCCGATGAATGGTTCGTTTCCAGCATCCAACAATCTTACAAGTTCTTCTGAATATCTTAAACTCCCTGCGTATCTAACCCTATGCCCGAGTGAAAAGCTCATATCTTTTTTACTCCAGGATACACCTAGGGTATATGCTTCCGCATCTAGCACACCTAGGTTGTCTTCCTTAAGTTGATCAAGAATACCAGAGGTCGATATTTCAACTCCTCCTTCTGCTCTATTCTTAAACAAGTTCCGAGCAGGAAAAGGAGAATGGTATGTAAATCCCTGTCCACCAGTATAAATCTGCCACCCCTTAATTTCAGGATGAAATATAGATTCCGCAAGGTTGTTCTGCCAGGCATCATTGCTATTCTGAGCTATGCCATTACACAACCACAACATCGACAACAATATGCAAGACAATTTTTTCATCTTACTATATTCAAGATTCCACCCATATCAAGGCTTAACGCATACCTATCATAAAATGTAAGTGGCCCGAGATCTATGTCTGAATCGAACCTTCCTACTATCTGAAAAAAAGAAGCTGACAAGATTCCATCAATTTTCTCAGCTGGCAATACGATTTCTAATTCACTTGTACTTGCCTCCGTATCTATTCCATCGTTGATTAATCTTCCCGCCTCTATAAAATAAGGTGCTTCTGAAAATATAGAGTCAATGACCATTCTATCTTCATCTAGAGCATACACTTGTAGATGGATATCAAGTGGATAATCGTTACTAGCGATTACTTTAATCGATCCAGATTCTATCTCATCATATGTACCTAGATCTACTTCTGTTGTTTCTTGTAACACTAGGTTGTCAACAGATCCTATAAGTGGAAGTACCAGTCCGAAATCAATAGAGAAAAAACTATCGTCTCTAAAAAATCCAGTAGGAATAGGCAGGTCCGGATTTACAATTGCATCCACATCATAGACAACACGCACTGCCTTTTCTTCGAATAAGGCCTTTAGGTTGGAATTGCTTTGATCGAATGTGTAGGTTGTATTCAACACTGTTCCTACCTGATCTCGCGTAGGAAAATCAAAATCAAGACCAGCGTCTAAAAGTGGACTCTCTAGGGTCAATATTCTTCCATCCAGCGTTTCTATATCTAGCTGATTCACATTGGACCGTGTAGGCATTCCGAAACTATTGTCCACAGACAACTTCAACTGCGGATCTGAAAACAGTATACCGCCAGATTCCCAGTTATTGAATAAATCTACCGTAATTATATCTCCACTTATATCGAAAACCCGCTGACCGAAATTTCCTTCTATGTATTTAAAATCTAAAAAATCAAAACCCATTCCACCATTATCTAGAACGACAGGCGTGCCATCTGGCAACCGTGCTTGATAGATGAAAGTTACCTCACCATTGTCTGGAATAAGCGTATAATCTTCTATAGATACATCTGCTGACCGGATAACATTATCTCCACCTTCTATTCCTTCAATTAAGAAATCCTGACTAAACACTTCTCCATCTCTTGTAAGCTGCGGCACTTCTAAGTGTATGGAAACATCCTCACGGAAAGAAGATGTCCATCTGAAATATACATGGGTATTACCCATAATGGCTTCTTCTAAAATCAACCCTTCATCCAGTGGTAACGGAACTGAAAATACAGAATCTAAAATGGGAATCTCTATAATGCCAGGAACAGGAAGAAATATCTCTTCACTTGTACGGGTGACAACTTCTCCATTGTATATGAGCGTAACCTGACCTTCAGCATCTATCTCCACACGAGCGTCTGCCGAGGAATTTTCTTGTATAGCTTCTATACTAAGGCTGCTTTTAAAAATAGGAAATGCAATCTGTCGCTCCCTTTCTTCCAGATGGAAACCACCGTCAGTATCTAGTCCTGTGCAAGCCCATACACAGGTGAGGCTTAAGAGTATTAACTTTATATTATTCTTGATACGAGGCAACTTTACTACATCTATAATTGCATAGATAATCAGATTTGCTGAAGAATAGTCTTAAGAGATAGGATTTAAAACTCTAATTCAATATTATTTAAGT
>CAZFJO010000401.1:0-3158 GCA_964518915.1 uncultured Saprospiraceae bacterium | reverse complement strand
AATGAATAATGGAGATGTGGTAAGAGTAAGCAGAGGATACATGGATAATATCAAAAAATTGATTTACTAGTGGTCGTTTTATAAACAATTTATCACACAATATCTTTAGAAATGATTTAAAACAACAGTGTTGATTCATAACTAACCTATTGACAACCATTGTTTTATTTTGTATGATTCGGGTTGATCCGGATGCGTATTTCATAGGACGCTGCTGGCTTTATTTCTTTCAACCACTTAATTTTATAGTTTACTATATTAAATCACTTCTTGATTTAGTTTTATAGATTGCAATAATTATATAAACTAGCAGAATTAAATGGTTGAATTATGAGATTTCTTATTCTTTTTTCGATGATTGCCTTTTTTGGTGTTTCAGAAATTGATGCCCAGGAAGATAAGATAGATTTTGATAATGCCCAGATAATTAATGAAGAAAGGTATCAAGGATTTAAAGGTAATGCCTATTACTTTCAATTGTGGGTTTATGGGGATGTATACAACCAGAGCGGAGGAAGGTATGAAGATCTTTTATTGAATTATAACATAGAGACTAGCACATTTGAAGTAAAAGATGGAAAACGATATATAGAGCTTGATCCGAGGAACTACTGGGCAGTGGTTGTAAATCAAGATCAGAATGTGATCAATTTAGATGAAAAGAAAGATTCAGTTGTCTTTATAAGAGGGCTGATTCCTGATGATGAAAGAAAATTCGTAGAAGTAGTATATAACGGTTCCAGGGTTAAGTTATTAAAAGATCTATTCATAGTTACTACTTCTCAACAGGTCGAGAATTTAGGACAGAATACTAAATTGAAAAGGTTTACTAGAAAGGATAGGTACTTCTTGGTAGTTGATGGAGAGTATAAAAAGATCAAGATGAATAAAAAAGACGCCCTTAAAACCATGGGCCATAAGAAAGAACTAGAAAAGTGGTTGAATTCTAATAATAATAAACTTACAATGGAAAAGGACTGGATGGCACTCATGCAATACTTTGAAGAGAACCACCTCAGTCCTTTACGCTAAATCAATTAGGGTAACTAATATTTTTATTGATTAAAGATTTCTACGTCTTCGAAGAAAGCCGGAAACGAAAACCAGAAACCTATGAGTTGGTCTGGAATCCGAAGTGCACCTCCTGTAGATTTTCTTCCGAAAATATCAATCTTCGCACCACTGTTGTCTTCCATAACGAATGGAAATTCATCCGCTAGAAAGGTATAAGAACTTCCTACTTCTTTCTCGTAAGCCACGAGGTAGTTTAAGTTGTTGTTTCCTACAACAACCAAGTCGGTTCCTTGATAACTATCTTCTACAAGAGATCCTGAATCAGAAAAATCTTTGAAGCGGTAAGTCTTAACATCGTCTCCGTTAAGTATAGCTAGTACACGTTCTTTATTAGGGACGCGATCGTCCTCGTCGCTTACAGGAAAGATAATTCTACCATTGTTAGACTTGTAATCTCCATAGGGATATCTTCCATAATCCCGAGCTGCACCTGTATCGGTGTTCACTACTTCAGCATCTGGATACGCAGCTAGAAAAGTAGACCAGTTAAGTTCTATCATAGGATACTGTTCTGCTTTACGAGTTACCAGTTCTCCTTCTACACAATCCTGACGTATCTGAGACCAATTAGAATCTGTCTTGCGATCATAAGGAATCAAGTTGCTGTTATAGAGAAGGCCAGATACACCGAAAGTGGTTTCATCGCCATCGATTACTCTATCCCATCCTAGAGATGTACCTGTAAGCGGGCAGTGGGTTATGGCCAGTGCTGTTCCTCCTATTCTATCATTAATTATTTCGTGCCAGTCTAGTACTGGATGTGGATATCCTCTGATTACACCGTTGCTTTCCACGGCTATGATAACATCATTGTCGTTGAGAAAATTAATTTCTGAGGCGGCAGAAAAATTAGGGTTATCGATTGAAGGGATGCCATCCTTTCCAGGGCCACCATCGAAAACTTCATTCTGAGGAATGATCCATTCTCCAGCATTGTTGCCGCCATTGTTATCATCAGAACTACATCCTAGAGCTAGGAATGCAACTGTAACGATTAAGCACCATGTGTTTTTAAAATTGATCGTTTTCATTTTTTTAATGATTTAAAATGAATTAACAATAAGGTTTAATTCACTTCAATAATTTTATTAGAAGTGTTTTTCAATGAGAAGTTCCGGTAGAAACTAATATTGAGAATATGATCTGGACTCAATTGAGTTCCGTCTACTTTAGTATAGATAGGTCGCTCGTAAGCAATTGATATTCTATTCTCTTTTAAAATGTCAAATCCTAAGGAAGCTTTTAAGAATACCCACTTGCCTCCTGTGTTTTCTTGACTATTGTCGTTGATGGCATCTCTTGTCGCATTTCTGTATCTAAGAGAAAGAGCTGGGTAGAGGGTGGTCAATGACGTTATAAATTGATCACTTATTCCTCCTGATAACTGTATCTCACTGCCGAATCCGTATGTCTGAGATCCTAGATAGTCGTTATCTGTACCTCTAGATGTCCATACAGCTTGACCGTATACAGATGATGAAGGTCGTGCACTTAGGTTGTGGGTAAGAGCTATTCTGCTTATAATATCTGTAGCACCGCTTCCAGGTTGTAAATCATTAACGAGGAGTAAGCCTATGGAATTATTTTCTGTAGACGATCCTGTCGCAAGCTTGGGGCCGATGCCGACATTAAGATTCCAAGCAATATTTTTAATAAGATCGTATTTAAAAAGAATGACTGCATCGCCGATGCCATTACTGACTTCCCTATTAATTAGCCCAGAATTCTGGGTGATGTCTCTCCGCTGTATGACGTAAGGAAGCAATGTTTCTATACCGAAGCGATCAGAGAAATTATACGACAACCTCAGAAGAAAGGACTGTGTCTGTCTCTGCCGGTTATTGAGTGGTAAGACTGTGGATTCAGAATAAAGTGTATTAAGGAAGTTGTGCTCATATGCTGCAGCGAACTGCAAGTTTCCTGCTTCCGAAGACTGAAACCCTAGATTGCTAGAAATAGGAACACCTCCGCTGCAGCATGTCTGCCCGATCAGATGAGAGGCAGCAAGGCATAAAGCTATGATTCCTAGTACATATCTTTTCATATAGAATAGATAACGCAAGGAAGAAGGGAATGTTAATTCA
>CAZFJO010000400.1:0-3158 GCA_964518915.1 uncultured Saprospiraceae bacterium | reverse complement strand
AGAAGTGGGAGAATCGATCTCACCGTTCTAGGAGCCATGGAAATTTCAGCAGATGGTGATATTGCCAACTGGAAGATTCCTGGTAAGATGGTCAAAGGAATGGGAGGTGCCATGGATCTTGTAGCAGGTGCAGACAACATAATAGTTGCCATGATGCATACCAACAAGCATGGAGCTTCTAAACTCCTTAATCAATGTAGACTCCCACTAACTGGAACCCGCTGTATCAAGCGGGTTGTAACAAACCTAGGATATTTCGAAATTAAAGATGGCGCGTTCCATCTATTAGAAAGAGCTCCAGGAGTAACCATAGAAAATATTAAAGATGCCACAGAAGGCAAGCTCGTCGTATCAGGCGATATCCCAGAAATGAAAATATAATTCAATGAAAAAAATCCTTGTTGCTAATCGAGGTGAGATTGCTTGTAGAGTAATAAGATCCTTGAAGAAGATGGCTATACAATCTGTAGCCGTATACTCAGAAGCAGATAAAGAAGCCCTACATGTAAGAGAGGCCGATGAGGCTTATTGTATCGGCCCAGCTCCTAGCAATCAATCTTATTTACTGGGAGAAAAGATTATAAAACTGGCTCTTGAGACCGGGTGTGATGGTATCCATCCTGGATATGGTTTCCTAAGTGAGAATGGAGCATTCGCTAGTATGGCGACTACTGCTGGAATCAAGTTCATAGGTCCCAGTCCAGAGGCCATTAAAATCATGGGTAGCAAGTTAGCTGCTAAGGATGCCGTTAAGCAATTCGATATACCTCTAGTCCCTGGAACTGATACTCCGATAGAAGATATAGACGAAGCAGAAAAAATTGCCGCGGAAATAGGGTTTCCTATTCTGATAAAAGCCTCCGCTGGTGGTGGTGGAAAAGGAATGAGAATAGTTGAGTCTTCTGAAAAATTCAGAGAAAGCCTTGAGCTGGCACGAAGTGAGGCACTTAATGCGTTCGGAGATGGAGCTGTATTCATCGAAAAATATGTGACGAAGCCTAGACATATAGAAGTTCAGGTTCTTGCTGATGAGCATGGTCATGTGGTCCACTTATATGAAAGAGAGTGCAGCGTCCAGCGTAGGCATCAGAAAGTAGTAGAAGAAGCACCAAGTGTGATTTTATCTCCAGAGAAGAGGCGTGAAATGGGAGAGGCAGCCATACAAGTTGCTAGGTCTTGTAGCTATGTAGGTGCTGGAACTGTGGAATTCTTGATGGATGACGATATGAATTTCTATTTCTTAGAAATGAATACCCGCTTACAAGTAGAACATCCGGTAACGGAATTAATTACAGGCATAGACCTGGTAGAACAGCAGATCAGAGTTGCAAGAGGTGAAAAATTATCGTTCTCGCAAGAAGACCTCAGTATTCAAGGACATGCCATAGAAGTACGGGTATATGCAGAAGATCCATTCGATGGATTTTCGCCTTCTATAGATAAATTATCAAGATATGTGCTGCCGGAAGGAGAAGGCATAAGAGTGGATAATGCTATGGAAGAAGGCATGGAGATCCCCATCTATTATGACCCGATGATATCTAAGCTTATCACCTATGGAGAAAGCAGAGAGATGGCTATAAATTTAATGAAGAATGCCATCGCTTCATATCAGATTGAAGGCATTGCTCACACGCTGCCATTCGGAAGATTTGTCATGGATGATCCGCACTTCAACAGTGGAGATTTCGACACCCATTTTATCAAGAAATACTGGAGTCCTGAGGCTTATGCTGAGAGGTATGAAAAAGAAGCTTCCGTAGCAGAAGCCTTAAGTAGAATATTGTATACAGAATCGGTGGAAGAGCTCAAGCTTACTAAATAGCGGGTGATTCTATCCTATAGGTAATGTTGTAAAACTGATTATCCTTATCAGTTCTCCTGTCATCATCATAGAAAATGCTCCTTCAATTTTAGTAGCGGAAACCTTGACGTGGGCACCATCGTATTTTAATTGTTCTGGCACTTCGATGGGTATGTAAGATGTTCCATCTTGAGATTTAATAATCCAGTGTCCGCCTTCTAAGTCTGAATAGTGGATGGTTCCAGTAATTCTCATGTATGATGCTTTAATGTGGAAAATGTAGAATGATGTATAACTAGAAACAAAGGGATTTACGGATAAAGTTTCAGAAACTATTAATAGTTTTTCATCCGTTCTCTTCTGAGTAGGGTATCCATTGTTTTATTCAGTTCCTTGATCAATACTGATTGCTGAACAATGGTTTTTCTGAGGACATCTACTTCATCATGTAGTCCATTCCTTACATTTTTAGGACAAGGCATGAAGGTTGATATTTTTTCTTTCACCTTCCATATCTCCACGATGTCTTCTCCATGTATTTCATAATTTTCATAGAAGGTATTGTCTGACATTGCTATAAGCTTTCCTTCAGACAATTTATTCTCTACCCGCTTAACGACAATAGAGTTACTGGTGACAATAACATAGACATAATTGTCTCTGATGTTGTTAATCCAGTCCGTCTTCTCTACTTTAGAACAGACAATCTTTTCTCCTGAATAGAGACTGGGTTCCATGCTGTCTCCATTGACATCGAAACATCTAAATGTTCCATACTTATACGCATCTCCTGGCAAGGTAAAAGAAGGCAACTCTCTGACATACTCCACATCCAATAACTGATCTCCATATCCAGCTTCAGCTGCATAAGGAACATAAGAAATTTCAGATCTTTTCTCTGTAACTACTTCTTCTGTGTGCACATCTTTTTCTTTCAGAAAGTGCCCTACCCCTTCGAAAAGAAAAACGGGGTTAAACTTAAATACCTCTATGGCACGGCGGAGAATATCAATCGGTACATCCCTGTTTTTCTTGAGGATGAAATTAAGACTCTGTGGAGCATATTCTAGAGCTAATGCAAACTGTCTACTTGACTTGATCATATTGTTAGACTTCATAAAGTCGTGACACTGAATAAATCTAGTTGTGACAATATTGATCATAAAATAAGAAGGTCTTAGTAGTGTTTCAAAACAAAAGTAAACCTTATATATAACAAAAAAAAGTAATGTGTAGTATTTATTATAAATATTTTTAATATATAATCTATAATTCACAGAATCATAACAATATATATATTAAAATATTATAATATATATAGAATGTTAATGATAATTAATTATATGTATATATA
>CAZFJO010000399.1:0-3162 GCA_964518915.1 uncultured Saprospiraceae bacterium | reverse complement strand
ACAATCGATGGCCTTGTATGCAACCACTATTATTGCATAGATGATGTAATCATAATCCAGGATGTAGATAATAATTCTACAGTCATAAAACTTGCTTCTCTAGAAAATAAGAACGTCGAGCTGCATACTGTAGAAAAGAAGAAAATAAACCATGTTCAAGTCAACAGCAATGGCACTCTTTTTCTATTTCACACGGAGAAGAAACAGTACCTCGTAAATGATAAGAACCAAATCATAGAAGACTCAGACCAATGGGAGGATTCGTTTTTTGACTTGAATTCTAATAGTTTTTTCAGAAAGGACATCCATGGTTATTGGTATAATCTAGATGGCTTTAAAATGAAAGAAAAGGTCTTTTTAAAAAGAGATGTTCTGATTTCTTTAGAAACTAAAAAAAGTAAACAGTCAATCTCATTTATGAATCAACCTATATACATAAGTGAAAATAGGCAATTGATTCAAGTAGGTAAGATAGTCATGAATTTAGACCTAGAGGCTGTAAAATATTTCGGTGAAAGAATAACCGGTCTAGGTAAAGCACATGTTTCTTTTCATGACACCGATGTTTTACAGGAGGTAAAACTAGGCTTAGATGAATCTGCATTCATCAATGAATACACACATGAGCCCTTCTTACTCAAAAACGATCGGATAATTAAACATACGGCAACCTATGAATTTGGCAACAAAAGAGTAGAAGTATTTCAATCCGAAACAGACTCTTATGCAGTAGAAAACACAAGTGATCAGATACTTCATATGGGTTCGAGACATTTGAAAATTGAATCTTCAGCGTATGTCAGTTTTGGGGAATCTAAATTGATCAAGGTACATGATGGAAAAGATTGTTTTCTGTACAATCTAAATAAGGACGAACCATTTATGCTGCCTACAATAGATGACAGATATATAACCGACATTGAAGACAAACCCATAATATTAGGCAAGTCCAAAATTTTCAATGTAACCAGCTCCACGCAACAATGCGCCATCCTTGAAAATGAATGTGTTGTCTTCCTGCTAGACGATTCCACTATAAGACCACAGAGAGTGGAAGAAGTTGAATTGCTACAGAAATACTATGGATTCGCAATTGTGGACGGACAGCGTAAGTTGTTCTCTAAAAAGAACAGAAGCATCCTCCGCTTCGGAAAAGATGACCTTGAGGTACAGGAAATCAGATACAATCCTTCCTCCAAACTCATCAATGCTATGGATACAGATGGGAATAAGATGGTGCTGGATATTAGGCATGGGTGTGACAAGATCACACTCGCTGCTTCTGGAGGTGATAAAATTCTAGAAGTCTACGATCCTGTAATGCCTATAAGAAATAAATTATTACAGAATGTGCTCGTAGAAACGCTGGGGAGTAAAGCGAGGAGAGTCATAGACTTGAATAGCGAAACGCTGTCCTACTTCACCTTGCCTCTAGATTTAAAAGAAGTCAGTGACCATCCAGCGCGTTCGGTTTTTGCAGGAAGCTTATTCTGTAGCATTCAGTTTGCCGATAATTTCAACCTCGGAGAGATCACTTTTATAGGTGCAACCTTTGAAGCTTATTCAGGAAAAGAATTTCCAGTAATTCTAGATAAAGAATCTGGTCATCCCCTTCATCTTGATGGCGTAGGTCATAAGAATGAACTGGCATCATCATGGGTATCCTATACCTATAAGAATGAATTCTATCTGGGAGAAAATAGAATGGTAGGAGTTAAAACGATAAGTGAAGATTTAAAAAAGAATGAGTTGCTTTTTTCTATCAACAAACTAACTAGTTGGCTTCCGTTCTATGATACTTACCTGCCTATTTTTAGACAGATCATAGAAGTTGCCGACGATGTAAGCGAAACGTGGGATTATCACTTATTCGAATTAAGGGAAGTCTCTAAAGTAAAGGAATACATAGCCGTCGAAAAAACTGAGCCTTACCGCATCCTTGCAGATAAGAAATCGGGACATTTTAAACCAAGAATAGTTAAGAGCAAGAAAAAGTCAATACGATCACCTGAAGAGCTTAGTACTGTTCAACGATTTTTCTATGTAGAAAAAGGCATCCTGGTTGAGGTAGAATAGAAAGTAATTTATGGACATAAAATCAGACACCTGAAAAACCACGATTACATATGGACCTATGACAATCGAAAGAAATACAAGTACTTACCCACTTCCATTTTATTCGACATTGCTTTTATACTTTTGGGTTTACTGATTTTCTTTTCTACTGATGAAAGTAGCCCTGAAAGCATCCTAGACATGGTCCATGGACTGGGAACAATGTCCATAGGAATTCTACACTTTTACTTGAAAACTAAAAATTACATTTTCTCTGAGACTTCACAATACCATATAACTGAGAATGAGGTAGTATTTGAATACGGTATTTTCAGAAGAAAGACAGAATTCCTTCCTTTCTCTACTATAATCCAGATTAAAACAATTCACGAATCTAAAGAAGACCGCTCTACTATAATTTTTTATTCGTCTAAGAAAATCAATTACAAAGGTTTCAATACGAAAAAAAGAGAGCTCTTTTCCCTCCCTTCTATGGATGAGATTCCTTTCGGCATCGATCCAAGCAAACTCATTCTTGAAAAAATATCAAGAAATATTAAAACTGATTTAAGTCATGACCTTCTGGAGCAACAGGTAATTGAAAGAGATGGATTAAATCAATCATCGGAGACCATAAAATTCAATAAACTACTTGCTGGTATCTACCTAGTTATTGCAACACTTATATTTGGAGCCTTCATGGACGTCCACTTTCTGAAGTCTGATGAAGTAAAAGATGTATTAGTAGATCATAGCATTACTAAAAACGAAGATAAAGAAGAGCTTTTCGCAACTTACTATACTAAGAGTGGCAGGCGGTTCCGATTCTATGAGGTCGAAGGTGGAAGAGGTTATTCTGTCACCTTACATACAAGTAAAATCTACAATATTATCCATAAAGTTACGACCGATTTAAACATAAGACAAAGCACTAAAAAAACAATCGCACATGGATTTATAAGTTGGATCTTTCCGATTTTTGGCATCTATCTACTTACAGCAGGATGTATGATTCTCTACAATTATGGTCGTATTAAATCAGACGATAGACCTTTCTTATATATAGGCCCATTGCCTACCCTACTAATCATTAAAATAGGTTTATCC
>CAZFJO010000398.1:2019-3163 GCA_964518915.1 uncultured Saprospiraceae bacterium | reverse complement strand
AACGAACAACCCATCACAGCTCCCCCTTATCTGATGACCGAACGATCGGACAAAACGAGGAAATCTGAAAGAGTCAGTATATCGCGCATACAACTGGGATGGGCAGCTAAGGTTTATCATATCCCCATTCTAGGCAAACAAGTAAGCCTCTATAATTAAAAAGAGGCTGCCTCGCCATGAGACAACCTCTTCTAATTAATTAATCCTTTTTTCATTCCATTGATTCCGAAATAGGAATACTTTCAACCAATTTTATTTCTGGATCACCCATAATCTTGATGTTCCGGTTTGTCAGAGATTTTATAGAAGTAATGGTTTTACTTATGTCGAATCTTGAATCTCGAATTACATTGAAATTTTTCAATTCTTCTATTTTATAATTCCTGGCGTCGTAATTTCCCTTTCCTGTATCATGGATACTTAGAGACTTTCCTGATCCCACGAGTTCGATGTCCTTCGCATATTCTGATCTTATGTTGAGGTGATCTATGTCTACATATCCCGCAACATCTCCTCGACCCATCAATTCAAGATTCAAGGATTCTTGGTTCATGCCTTCCAATCGCATCGGTCGGTCAGAATAATTGACGATGTTATTTATGTTATTAGAAATGAGTACCAATTGAATCTTATCCCCCTTTCTTCGTTCCCTATTCCGAATGATATTGATCAGATTTTCTTGCTCTATAATCTCTATCGCTTCAACTTGGTCTTTTATGCCTATAAGTAACAATTCGTTTTTATCACCTGGCTTTACAGTGACTTCTAAGGCTCCTTTTATGTTGAAGTTCTCTATTTGCGTAAGCGGAATGGTCCGTGTAAAATTGTAATTATCAATCCATTCCGTCGAAAACATCCCATTCTTACCCATGGTCCACGAGTACTTACTTACCTGATGGTACCTAGGTCGTTCCATTTTTTCATCGAAATCGTATTGGAAATTGTGGTTTATCCCACTTCTAGTGTCGAAGATCAATTCCTTTCCTTCAGGCACATAGATGTCATAATCTACCCTCTGGGCTCTGAGTTTCTTCCCTTTAGGAATAGCCGATTGAGAAGGGATCATAATCTCCCCGTTCTTGTATTCTATGACGTGCTCTAGCCGTTGTGCATTGTTTCTGGCTCGAGCATTATTCCTTCCGAG
>CAZFJO010000398.1:0-1919 GCA_964518915.1 uncultured Saprospiraceae bacterium | reverse complement strand
ACTACGATGGAAGTCAACCATAAGACCCTAAACCCTCTTCTGATAGATGGCTTGATGGAATATCTTCTGAATCGTGTCGTCAACCAGTAGAAAAGAGAGAGGAAGGGAATGGCGAGTGTGAGGTAAGCAGATGTGGTCATCAGATAGGCAAACAAGGAATGACCTGGCAAAAAGAATGAAGACAAAGGAAGAACTAAAACAGAGCCTACGGTCCAGCTGATAAGCAAGACGATTACACCAATCAATAAGAGAACTACTGCTAAAAAAAAGAAGGGCTTCAAGACTTTCTTGAAGAACCCTACTATAGTAAGTACTATACCGCCTAGTACAGAAATTCCTGTTTTTAGAGATCCTCCCACAGAGAAGGAGGACGACTTAAAATTTTTTTTTTAGACTTGAATTCATTTCCCAAGTCCTTAGTCATCTCTGTGATCTTATCGCCTAGCTCTGTGAGCTCTTCTTCTATGGTCTTAGCGATGTTGTTGACGTTGACCGGTTCTCCTTTCATTTCAAGCCGATCACCTGCGGTTAATGCCTCTGGCATGATGGCCGCCAGCACTATGTATATTAATACACCTGTCATACTTAGACCCAGAACGATAAAAGCCAGCCTTATCCAGATCGAATCCTTGATTCCTAGGTAGGCACTAAGTCCACTACAGACGCCTGCGATGACTTTATCTTCAGGATTTCGGAATAGCTTCTTACCCGTCTTTATGGTATGCTTGCGTTTTTTCTTCTTACGCTTGGTGGTGGTTATGGGTTCCTCTTCGTCGATTGAAGCCGCCCCGAAATCTTCTGGTCTACCTAGGATTTTAATCACTTGATCCAGATCTGCTTCACTTATGATGGCCTTGCCATTCATGTTTTCCTGAAACAATTCTGCCATCCTTACCTCTATATCATAGACGATATCATCACATCCCTCTGAATCGGAAAAATGATTTTTGATGGTGGTTATGTATCTAGACATACGATGATAAGCCGCTTCATCGATGGTAAATGGAAA
The DNA here is from genome assembly GCA_964518915.1 of uncultured Saprospiraceae bacterium. Lineage (GTDB taxonomy): Bacteria > Bacteroidota > Bacteroidia > Chitinophagales > Saprospiraceae > JABDLO01. The sequence goes on along the minus strand of CAZFJO010000398.1, from coordinate 910 downwards.
ACCTCCCAGATTGACATTAACTATTTTGTTCATTTCATCTATTTATGCTTATTCCGGTATTCGGAAATAAATGTTTCTGTAATAAAAAGTAATCCTCTTCAGGATATTGGTTATGCTTTTGCTCTTGTTTTAATTTTCTTAGTGGATTGATTGACTGCATGATTCAATTCATCCCATGTTTCTACCAGTCCGTGTAGAAACTCTGTCCCGGTATCGGTTAAGCTATAATACTTCCGAGGAGGTCCAGTTTTAGATTCCTTCCAGGTATATTGTAGCAAGGCAGAATTTTTCAACCTACTTAGCAACGGGTAGAGCGTACCTTCTACCACTATTAGCTTGGAAGCTTTCAACTGCTTTATGATATCTGATGGATATGCTTCCTTCTCGGATATGATCGATAGCACGCATAGCTCAAGTATCCCTTTCCTCATCTGTGCTTTCGTGTTTTCTAATTTCATAAATATATTTTTTCCTAGTTTCACTTTTTACCTGGTGGTAATCGATGATTTCTAGATTTATATAATGGTTCTTTTTTTTCTCGCTTACGCAAATGTTTTTCTAATTTCTGTTGCGGTATCGTACCATTATAAAACAAATATAAGGGAATTATATAGTACTATGCAATACAAGGTACCTTTTTTTATTGTAGTACTATATAGAATATAATTTTTTACCGATAAACGACCGGTATCTACCGATAAATAGAATCCTTCTATATCCTAGTGCATCCTATATATATAATACGTTACTTAGATGAAACATTAAATCTTCCTTATGTCTATTATATATAGGAGCATTCTAATCTTATTCTTAACTACTTTACTTAGTCCTGATTCCGCTCAAGGGCAAAGGATACTTAAGAAGGTCAATGGTAAATCTGAAAGGATAGGCATTATCAAGATGGATTCCG
>CAZFJO010000397.1:0-3165 GCA_964518915.1 uncultured Saprospiraceae bacterium | reverse complement strand
ACAATCTCTCCAAATTCCATCATCTGCATATCCTCTGAGATATGATCGGATGCAGTTGTACTTCCTACCATACACAGAGCCCATATCACAATTAAGAAGGTTATTCTCATTAACGTAATGAATTTTCAACGAAATCGAATTAAATGAATTGATTACACATTATATGTCACTATAATACGTACAACGATCCAAGATCGAATTCTGGACTTAAAAAAAACGAGATAACTATTGCATTATTGTCACATATCCAGAAACAAAACGCAAAATTAGTATAATCATTTACATTAATGATAAATGATCTATGAGAAATGTTGCTTTGCGACAACACTTCTTTCATTTACGCTCATATAAGACACATTTTAGTTCTTTTTCCAACGTAAAAAATGGATAAAAAGCACTAAATGCCATTTTATCCATTTTTTAGAGATTGCTACTTTGATTTAAGAGAAGCGCAATTTAATCGATTTCAGCGTTTATTGCGAAATCGTTTCTTAGGATATCTCTAAAACTTTCCGCTTCAGAGGCGGTCGCGAATTCTCCCATCATAACATTGAAGTGGACTACCCCATCTTGTATATCGTTAACCACAATAATAGGCTCTAGAAAAGACTTTTTAAGAGAGGCTACCTGTGAGTGGGCATCTTCATAGGAAACATACGAACCTATTTTCATCCTATAGTTACGCAATCGTTTATCATCTGATTCTATGTACCTCAAGTAAGATCGCTCTGTAGATTCTCTATCCTTGCTGGTTGAGGTGTTTTCCGGAGAAACATTCATGGTATGCTGTACAACCATCTTATTTCCAGATTGATTGTGCAAGCTGAGCACATCTAGGAACTCTGTGGAAGTCATCGTTTCTTCTATCCTTTCTACCATCTTCCCATTAGAATTAAGGATGATCATGGTAGGCAATACACTTACATCGTATTTTTGTTTTAATTCGAAACCCTCTAGATCGTCTATGTTGACCTTATAGGCAACGAAGTCTTTTTTCAGCGCCAGAGCTACACTTGGGTCTGTAAAGACGGTCTGATCCATCCACTTACAAGGCGTACACCAATCCGCATAGAAATCGACGAAAAGAAGTTTTCCTTCCTGTGATGCCTTAATCTGTGCTTCTTGAATCGAACCGCTTTCGAAATAAGTCGGCACCCCTGAAGCACTCGTGATATTAAATAATCCAGAAACTACCGTTACTACCACTGACAGAATGAAATTATACATATTATTATCTTTTTAGGAGATCTCACCCTCTCTCATGCGCCCGCTTTCGCAAATGCAGGAAAAATGAAAGAAAAAGCACAAACCTCTTCACACTTAATTAATATTAAATTTTATCATAATGTGTATACCATTGATACACTGGTATATCTTAAGCAAAAAGAATACCAAACGAGAGAACAACCATACAAAAACAGCAACAAATAAATATTATTATAAATTATAATAAATTGATTTACAAGTCATTATATCTTAAATTTTTATTTAATACATAAATTTCTTTTTTGCCGTCTTTTATTGATACTGTATTTTCGCATTCTTAATGGAAAACCAGCATGGCGATAAAAGCAGCGATTACTTGTGTAGAGAAATATGTTCCAGAATCCGTACTGACTAATAAGGATTTAGAAAAGATCGTAGACACCAATGATGAGTGGATAACCTCGAGAACAGGAATAAAGAAAAGGCATATACTTAAGGACAAGGATAAAGCCACAGCCTATATGGGTGAGCAGATCCTTAAAGGCATCCTCGAGAAGAGCAATACTGCTCCAGAAGAAATTGATTTCTTAATATGTGCAACCGTAACAGGAGATATGGTATTTCCTGATACGGCCAATACCATCCTGGATAAATGCGGTTGTAAAAACGCATTTGGCTTCGACCTAAATGCTGCTTGCAGTGGTTTTCTATATGCCCTGACTACTGGTGCTAAATTCGTAGAGTCGGGAAGCCATAAAAAAGTAGTGGTAATAGGTGTTGATAAGATGTCATCTATCATCGACTATACGGATCGTACTACTTGTGTCATTTTCGGCGATGGAGGCGGAGGTGTGTTGCTAGAAAAATCGGAAGAATATGGAATAGAAGATTCTATTTTCAGAGGAGATGGGTCTGGAAGACAATACCTACATATGAAGGCAGGTGGTGCATTGAAACCGGCTTCTGTAGAGACCGTTATGGCAAGAGAACATTTCGTCTTCCAAGATGGCAGACCGGTATTTAAGGCTGCTGTAACAGGAATGACAACAACTGTAAAGCAATTGTTAGCTAGAAACAACATAACTTTAGATGATATAAATTGGTTGGTTCCTCATCAAGCTAATATGAGAATTATAAAATCAGTAGCAGATATGATGGATTTTCCACAAGAAAAAGTCATGATCAATATACACGAGTATGGCAATACCACGGCGGGAACCCTACCATTGTGTCTGGCAGATTATGAATCTAAACTAAAGAAAGGTGACAAAATTGTCCTTACAGCCTTCGGTGGAGGCTTTACTTGGGGATCAACCTTGTTAACTTGGAACTATTAAGCAAGGGTTTTTATTATCTTTGCGCTTTTTAAAACTTGATACATATGGCAAACACTTCAGATATAAAAAATGGGTTGTGTATGAATTACAACCACGACATCTATTCAGTCGTAGAATTCTTACATGTTAAACCTGGAAAAGGGCCGGCATTCGTACGGACTAAATTAAAATCTGTTACCAACGGTAAAGTAATTGATAACACCTTCCCTGCTGGTCATAAAATAGATGTAGTTAGGGTAGAAAGAAGAAAATTCCAATACCTCTATAACGATGATTCAGGATATCATTTTATGAATACTGAAACGTACGATCAAGTTGCCTTGCAACCCGCGATGCTTGAAAGGCCTAACCTTTTAAAAGAAGGTACTATAGTAGAAGTGCTATACCATTCTGAAAAAGAAATTCCACTAACCATGGAAATGCCGGCTCACATAGTTCTAGAGGTAACGTATACGGAACCTGGACTGAGAGGAGATACAGCAACCAATGTCACTAAGCCTGCAACTGTAGAAACAGGAGCTGAGGTCAGAGTACCGATCTTCATCAACCAAGGTGACTTAGTTAAAATAGATACAAAAACTGGCTCTTACCTAGAAAGAGTAAAGTCATAAAAACCCAATAA
>CAZFJO010000396.1:0-3178 GCA_964518915.1 uncultured Saprospiraceae bacterium | reverse complement strand
TTAATTATAATGAGATATAAATATCCACCACAATGATATGTATTTTATTTATATTTAAATAATTTATATATGAAAAATGCTTATTTACAGTAGAAATAGTGTTATTCTCGTATATGATTCTACCTTTGTGTCATATTAACTACAACTGTGTTTTATCATTTCACATCAGATTTCAATAAGATTATCACATAACTATGGCTAAATTTTCTGAACTCGGTCTCCATGAAGATCTCATCGAAGCCATCTCATGGATGGGATTTGAAAACGCAACACCTATACAAGAAAAAGCGATTCCTACGATTCTTAAAGGAACCGATCTTATTGCGTGCGCCCAGACAGGCACAGGAAAAACAGCTGCATTCTTACTTCCTATTCTTAATCTCTTAAAAGACGATTCGGCTGAAAACACAAGATGCATGGTAATCTGCCCTACTAGAGAGCTTGCCATTCAGATTGACCAGCAGATTCAAGCACTGGGCTACTTCGCAGGCATAAGCTCTATTCCTCTTTATGGTGGTGGCTCTGGACAAGAATGGGAGCAAGAAAAGAAAGCCATAAAACAAGGTGTTAATATCATTGTAGCTACACCAGGTAAGTTGATATCTCACCTTAACCTAGGCTACATGAAGCTTAAGAGTCTTACGCATCTTATCTTAGACGAAGCAGATAGAATGCTCGATATAGGTTTTTTCGATGACATCGTTAAAATCATAAAACACCTGCCTAAAGAAAGACAGACCCTCATGTTTAGCGCAACCATGGATCCTAAAATAAGGAAGCTTGCTAAGCATATCCTCCAAGATCCACAAGAGATCAGTATTGCAATATCTAAACCTGCAGAAGGCATTCTTCAAGCAGCTTATATGTGCTATGATCACCAGAAAACAGACCTGGTTCATCACCTTATCTCTGATAAGCCCAGTTATAAATCGATCATTATATTCTGCTCTACCAAGCGTAAAGTAGCAGACCTTACCAGATCGCTTCAGAGAAAAAAAGTAAATGCAGAGGCCATATCTTCTGACTTAGATCAGAAAGAAAGAGAAAAGGTTCTGACACAGTTTAGAGGAAAACAAGTGCGGGTACTGGTGGGTACTGATGTAGTCTCAAGAGGCATTGATATTGCAGACATCAACTTGGTCATAAACTATGATGTGCCTTCTGATGCAGAAGATTACGTGCATAGAATAGGGAGAACAGCTAGAGCAGATACAACAGGTGTTGCCATTACCCTTATTAATGATGAAGAGATATATAAGTTCAATAAAATAGAAAAGCTCACGGAAAAAGACGTGATGAAAGTTCCGCTTCCTCAAGGTTTCGAGAAAGGACCTGAGTATACTAAGTCCGGAAAGAAGAAAAATTCATTTAGACCTAAAGGAAAGAACTTTAGGAGCAATAGGTCTCACAATAAAAACAGATCTCACAATAAGAGAAGATAAGGTTACCACAGCTTCTGCGGATAGACACCTGATTCTATCAACTTAGCAATCTTTTCTATAACCACCGGTTTATCTTCTTGATACGTCACCCCGAACCAATTAGAATCCGTAGATATACGCTTAACCTTAATTTCTTGGTTGTGGATCATATGATCAATGACATTGGGTATATAGAATTCTGACTTCAATTCTCCACCTACTTCATCTAAGAAATCACGAAAATAGGCATTACCGTATGTGAAAAAACGTTTATCGAATGCCCACAGATTCATAGACACTAATGTATCTTCCTCTAGCTGCTTAACCTCTCCATTATCAGGATATTCAATCAACCCTTTATCGTTTCTCTTAATTTTAATGCACTCTACAACTTGCGTCAAGAATTCCTGATCATCAGCATAGCAGACTCCCCTATTCACTGTTCCGTGTTCAGACAAGGTATTCTGTAGTTTATATCCCACCACAGAAAAATCATCTTGATTTCTTTTAAAAAAATCAACAACATCTTTAAAGGCGGTTTTCCCATAGTAATCGTCTCCATTAATAACCGCGAACGGGCCATCGACATACTTTTCAGCCACAAGGATGGCATGTGCCGTCCCCCATGGCTTCTCTCTTCCTTCTGGTACGTTATAGCCTTCCGGCAAATGTTGCAATTCTTGAGTCACATAACAACATTCAATTTTATCTCCATATTTAGCATCAATTGCTTTCTGAAAATCTTCTTTAAAAAATTCACGAATAATAAAAACGACTTTGTCAAACCCTGCTTCTATTGCATCGTATATAGAGTAATCAATAATGGTTTCTCCATTAGGACCGAAGGCATCCATTTGCTTTAAGCCACCATATCTCGATCCCATTCCTGCCGCTAATACCAGTAAAGTAGGGCTTTCATTTCCAATTCGCATAGTCTTTTATATTTTTCGCAAATGTAATATTATAATTTCGGTTAACATATAATCAACGGATAATCTCTATAAGTATAAGCCATTCATATATAATTAACATAAAGATACCTCCAGCATATATATTACAAATGACTTATTTGTTATTATATTTGCAAGTAATAAGAAAATTATTAGTCCGATGAACATAAAAAAGGTAGTCTATGCAGCGCTATTTTTTGTAGTCTTAGGTTGTACTAAAGATCGTATGCCCACTCTGGTAGAGCTCGACAACCAACTAAGACAGAACATTCGTGCAGCTTCTCCGGATGGCAATATAGATTATTACATCTTACCCCAAGATGATATAGATAAGATTCCTCAAGATGTCAAGAACCCGCTTACAGCCGAAAAGATAGAATTAGGAAAACTCTTGTTCTTCGATACTGGTTTAGGAAGGGATGCTTTGAAATCATCAGGAATAGGAACTTACTCTTGTGCTACCTGCCATATTCCAAGTGCAGGTTTCAAACCAGGTAATTTTCAAGGAATAGCGGATGGGGGTGTAGGCTTCGGTGTAAATGGTGAAGATCGTGTAAGGAATACAGCCTACTCAGAAGATGAACTAGATGTACAGAGCGCTCGACCACTTACGATGGTCAATGTAGCTTATGTCAAAAACACGTTCTGGAATGGACAATTTGGAAGTGGAGGCGCTAATGTAGGTACCGAAGATGTATGGGATTTAAAAGAAGATACAGAAAGAAACCACTTGGGATTTGAAGCGATCGAAACCCAGAATATGGAAGGATTGATAACGCATAGAATCAGAATAGATAAAGAAATTCT
>CAZFJO010000395.1:1229-3199 GCA_964518915.1 uncultured Saprospiraceae bacterium | reverse complement strand
GGACAATTTCCAGTGACGATTCCTTTTCCAGAGATTGCTGTCGGAGATGGTACAACGGATATCATCAGAATGCTAGGAAGTGGAGAAGTGGGGCTTAAAAATGTCCCCTTTGGTAATTTAAATGCACATGCCACAGTCCATATGTTTAACCGGCACATTTCCACGGGTGATTTTCTTTCTACGACCTATTTCGGCAACACTTTAAACTTAGATCCAGGAGGCTGGGGTGGAGGCAATTCATTCGTAAGTTTCGACTTTACGGATATATTTATCCATGAGCTGGGCCATGCATTGAGCCTGCCACACTGGGGAGATTTTTACCAGATAAATGTAGAAAACCAGTTTCAGTTTAATTACCCATATGGAGGAGATTCTGGAAATGGTGGAGGCAGAGGAGAATCCTGGAATTTTATTCAAGATACGTATGAGTGGGTCGATCCGAGTTGTTTGACTAATGAGAACAACCTAGGCAATGAACGCTCAGATGCGATGCAGCGGAATCTTCCTTGTGTAGAGGGAAGAGAAGAAGGGTCAGGTGTGTGGGATGGTTTTGGAGATTTTTCGGCTTTGGCGATGCATCGTTATTTAATCGGTGGCGAAGCTAAGAGTGGAACAATAGAAAATCGAGGAGAATCAAAAGGGTTTCAGTTTAGAGTAGAACAAGGATTTCCTGAAATGATATCTGATGATGTAACTAGATCTTATGAACGGAGACCAGAACAACCTCAAGAATTTAAACATGGGCCTGAATTTGCTTTTGTTCCAGGAGAAGAAGAACTGAACAAAGATGTGTACCTTATATATGGATCTGCGCATGAGAGTAATCCAGTGGGGAATCTAGTTTATGCACCGGTAGTTTATAATGGTACGCTTCCACCGTTGTTGGACCCTACTGATTCTGAGGATATGGCAAGTATGAAAAGTGAACGTGTATTTCTAGATCTTTTAGGATCGCCACGAGACATCACCATTAAGGTTACTTATGAAGACGGCTCTGTATTGCATGTATTGAATCCTTACCATTCTTATGGTAGGAATGTAACGAATGATATAGGCGCATTTCGATTTGATTTATGCCACTGGTCACTGGTGGTTCCAGCGGACCAGAAGATTGTAAAAATTGAACAGTTTAGAAGACCTCTTGTGGCTAGATCACCTAACGAAGCAATCGAAGGCAATATAAGAGATACCCGACAGAACATAACCGCGGAAAATTTTATGGATGGAGCTGAGTTTCAAGCCATGTGGGAAGAAGGTCAAGCCAAAAAATCTTATACACTTAATAACTTCGGGAACCGCATATGGAATGATTTAAATAGAAATGGATTAGATGATTACGATGAACCCGGAATCCCTGGGGTAAAGGTTCTTTTATGGGGAGACTCTAATGGAGATGGCCTCCCAGATTCACAAGCATTTGGTGGAGCGACGACTACAGATGAAGAGGGGAAGTACGTTTTTACAGGATTAGAACCTGGGAATTATGTAGCCTTTGCATGGTTTCTAGAAAATTATGATCCAGGAGGACCACTGGAGAATTTAGTTCCTACCCCGATATTTACCGATCCTAATAATGACATCAATGGCGACAACAATGGACGGCCGGGAAATGCAGAATTTCCGGGTTTATCTAGTGAAGACATTGCGACGGGAGTAATAACACTAACCATAGATGAGGAACCCTTAAATGATGGTGACTTAATTTCAGATTGGGTGGACTTTGATGCTTCAGGAAATATGACTGTTGATATGGGGTTTATAGATCCTACAGGTTGCCCGACAGTCAATGCCACGATCCAAGGGGAAGCCTTGTTGTGTCCAGGAGAATCTACTACCCTGAGAGTAACGGATATTGTCGCTGTCGGAAACTTTAGTCTTTCGTGGGCCGCAGATGGAAGCACAGCTGATTCTCTCGTTGTTACAGAACCAGGTGAGTACATCCTTAATATCATGGACGGGAATCAATGTAC
>CAZFJO010000395.1:0-1129 GCA_964518915.1 uncultured Saprospiraceae bacterium | reverse complement strand
TAGGTCATTGAGGTTGCCCATTTAGTTGGTGTTTCATTATCATATTCACCACTAATAAATAAAACAGGAATATTGCTTTTAACTGCTTTATTTTCTTTTTCCGAAACTTTTTTCACACCCCATATTTTGCATACTTCATTGTCAAACACAGCAGGTGATAAACCCTTCACTTCGGGATATTTGTCCGTTTCGCTTTTTACTTTGTCAATAGAATTAAATGGATTTTCCTCTGCACACCATACTGAAAGGCGCATTCCAATTCCTGCACCTCCACTTGGTTCTTGAAAAAGATATGAAAGTTGTTCTTTCACCGATGTAAAGTCGTCATTCAATATTTTATTTACCTCAAAAGGTATATTAGAGACACTACCAGTCGATGCAGTTGTAAAAACAGCAATCAAATCTTCGCCTTTTAAATAAAAGGTTTCGGTAATTCCAGTATTTGGATTTTCAACTTCGACCATAAGCGGTTCTTCTGATTTCTCTATTAAATACGCACCAAACCTCTGCTTGATATTGGGATAAGCTGCATGGCAATTTTTATTGTTTTCACAATCTGATAGTAAAGTATTTATTGATTCCAATAGATTTTGTACACTTTCTTCGTCGTAATTTACTTCCAGCGGAAGTGGCGAGTCCATGACAACACTTCTTATTTTTTTAGGATAATCACGCATCAAGACTTGTGCGATTTTTGTGCTGTACGAAAGTGTAAGGAGATTATATTCGTCAATTCCTAAAACATTTACCAAGTCATTGATGTCTGCTGCAATTTCGTTTGTATTGTAGCCATTTAAGTCAATGCCTTTTTGTTCAAGCCGTTCTTTACAAGATTTAGCCGCTTGTTGAAACAGTTCGTCATATTTGGTTAAACTAAAATTTGGCTGATTGGATTCATAGATTGCTTGTGACCATTCAGGACAATCTAAATGTGGTTTTGCGTAGTAGTTTCCGCGTTGCTCCACGAGAATGAAATCCCTATCATCAAGGTATTTGTAATAGTTCATATACTGTGCCGTTGGCATAGTTGTAGAACCAGGACCTCCGACTGTGTAAATTATTGGGTCATTCTGTGGATTATCGCTACGACTTTTGAAGATATAAACGGGAATTTCAATCGTTTCACTAT
>CAZFJO010000394.1:2110-3203 GCA_964518915.1 uncultured Saprospiraceae bacterium | reverse complement strand
TTTTAGCACCGTCCTTGATTATCCCGCCGTGTTCTGATCTCTTTCCTACCATGAAACCTGTTACATCATGGATGAAAACTAGAGGGATCTTCTTCTGATTGCAATTCATAATAAATCGAGATGCTTTATCAGCAGAATCAGAATATATAACTCCTCCGAATTGCATTTCTCCTTTGGCGCTCTTAACTACCTTCCTCTGATTGGCTACAATTCCTACCGACCATCCATCGATTCTAGCGTAGCAACATAAAATGGTCTTGCCGTACCCCGCTTTATATTCTGTGACTGAACCTTCATCTACAATCCGGTGTAACATGTCATGCATGTCGTAAGGTTTAGTAGGGCTTTCTGGAAATACTCCACATATAGATTTAGCATCTTGCGCCGTTTCCTTTTTCTTTATTCTATTGAATCCGATTTTATCTCTCGGTCCTAGCTTTCCTACAAGGTCTCTGATCGTCTGAAGGCAGGTTTTATCATCTGGCATCTTATAATCAGTGACACCAGATATTTCAGATTGCGTGGTTGCTCCTCCTAGGGTTTCCTTATCTACTTCTTCAGCAATAGCTGCTTTGACTAAGTATGGTCCTGCCAGAAATATGGAACCCGTTTTGTCTACGATTAATGCCTCATCAGACATAATAGGCAAGTAAGCTCCTCCTGCTACGCAAGAACCCATAATGGCAGCAATCTGTGGAATACCCATGCTGGACATCCGTGCATTGTTCCTGAACATTCTACCGAAGTGTTCTTTATCTGGAAATATCTCATCTTGCATGGGAAGATATACACCTGCGGAATCTACTAAGTAGATGATAGGAAGGTGGTTTTCCATCGCGATTTCTTGTGCTCTTAAGTTCTTTTTACCAGTTATAGGAAACCAAGCACCTGCTTTTACTGTCGCATCATTGGCTACAATCATGCACAGTCTTTTCTCCACATAACCAAGTCCAGTTATCACTCCTCCAGCAGGACATCCACCATGTTCTTTATACATTCCATCCCCAGCGAATGTTCCAATCTCAAAGAAAGTAGATTTCTTATCTATAAGCGCATCTACTCTTTCTCTAGCGGTCAATTTGCCTTGAGCGTG
>CAZFJO010000394.1:0-2010 GCA_964518915.1 uncultured Saprospiraceae bacterium | reverse complement strand
TCTTATCTATAAGCGCATCTACTCTTTCTCTAGCGGTCAATTTGCCTTGAGCGTGTTGCTTAGCAATTTTCTTTTCGCCTCCCCCTAGAGCTATGCGATTTATTTCTTTCTGTAGCTTGGCTACCTTCAGTAAGAGAGCGTCTTCGTTCTTATTAAATTCTATGTCCATAGGCAAGTTATCATATCAAGCCTAAAGATAGTTCTAATTTAATGAAGACAGTGCTGCAGAGAATGGATTATTCCATCTCGAATGAGTAAGGATATTCTCCAGGATAATTCTCGTAGAATCCTTCCACTATCACTTTTCCTTTCAGTGTTTTTAAGATCGCAACCAGTGCATTGACATTTTCAACTTCCTTTCCATTGATGGTCTGGAGTATGTATCCAGGATCCATATTGGTTTTTCCGATCAGTGAGTTTACTTCTACGGATACAACATATACACCTTTTCCTAGCTTAGATTTTTCTGTACTATCCAGTTCTCGCAACTCAATGCCTAAGTCCTTTAATACCTTATCTCTTCTGATTGAAATGAAGTCCGTGGTATTGTTCTGATTCTTAAGTACGGCTTCTATGATCTGTTTTACACCTCCTCTTATAAAGGTGATTTTCACAACATCACCAGGTCTATATCTGGCAATCTGCTCCATAAAGGCAGGGACGGTGGGTGTAGGAAAGTTGTTGACCTCTAGCATTACGTCTCCCCGTTTAAGGCCGGCTTCTTCTGCACTTCCCTCATCCGTAAGGCCATTAAGATAAACCCCTTGTACTTCTTTTAACCCCAGTCGATCTGCTGTAGAACTATTTAATTCTATGATACTTACACCTAACCAGCCTCTCTGGACACTTCCATGTTCCTTTAGATCAATTACAATCTTCTTAGCTAGATTAGAGGGTATGGCGAATGAAAAACCTTCATACTTGCCAGAGTAAGTCATGATTGCAGCATTAATCCCGATAAGCTCTCCATGTGTATTAACCAGTGCACCACCACTGTTACCTGGGTTTACGGCAGCATCGGTCTGGATAAAAGACTCAATACCGAAATTCTCCAGAATATTGATGTTTCTTCCTTTAGCACTTACAATCCCTGCCGTAACGGTAGATTGTAGTCTAAACGGATTCCCGATCGCAATTACCCATTCTCCTACAGATAATGAATCTGAATTACCGAATGATAAAAAAGGTATATCACGAACTTCTATTTTTAATAAAGCAAGATCTGTAGACGGATCACGCCCGACCAGTTCTGCAGTATATTCTTTCTTGTTATTTAATACGACCTCTATCTGATCGGAGCCTTCGATAACATGATTGTTCGTTACAATATAGCCATCTGATGCGATGATAACGCCTGAGCCATTAGACGCATTGAATGTATTGTTGTAACTGGGGTCATTTACCGCCTTCAGTGATCGTATAGAAACCACGGCTTCTCTACTCAATCCCGCTGCATCAATAAAATCAGTAGGAGCAGAAGTCCGCAAGCTGAGGTTGTATCTGTCAGAATGTAGGATTTCTTGCTCGGCAGTTCTTACTGCTTTTTTCTCCTGTTCTATGTATATCTTCTTGACAGGATTGAAATAGGTGTGGTACATCCACATTCCTGCGGTTGCTCCGATAAATGAAAGGGCTAGAACATAGATATGCTTCTTCATATAATTTTATAAGGTCGATACAACATGCTAAATTAATATATTATAAATTATTATTATATGTTTTATATTGATTTTATGTAAGATAAGTTCTGATTGTCATGTTTCACACCAAGAATTGTTAATTATTTATCTATTTAATCACGATACAGTACAAGGGTTAATAAGAAGTGCACATTCTCAGCCATAGGTCCCAAGTAGCTGACGGACATCATTATCAATAAATTTTCAATCTATGTTATTATGAAGTTGCAACTCATCTTTATGGTATTACTTATTGTATTCATAACGAACAATTGCCTCACTAAGTTATTTATAGGAAGGACGAATATGTTCTCTTAATTCAGTTTCTTTG
>CAZFJO010000393.1:1806-3215 GCA_964518915.1 uncultured Saprospiraceae bacterium | reverse complement strand
TCAATGACCGTGTTCGGAACCTGTAGACATGTTTTCCTTGCCGATAAGTTTCGTGGCGAATTTTCCTATTGTCAACCCTTGAACCAATATGGAGAATACAACAACAACATAAGTGATGATGATGAATACATCTCTACTCATATCATCTGGAAGGCTCAAGGCTAAGGCAATCGATATGCCACCTCGCAATCCACCCCATGTCATGATTTTATCGGTATGGGGGATAAATTCAAGCTTTTTGCTGAAAAGCTTAACAGGAAGAAACAGAGAAATGTATCTCGCCAGTAAGACCAGAAATATACAGATTATACCAGCGATGACATACTTGCCGTTGTACGTAAGTATGATCATTTCCAGTCCGATCAATACGAAAAGAATGGCGTTGAGCAGCATGTCTACGAGTTCCCAGAATTTGTCTACGTATTGCTCGGTGATGTCGGACATGGATGTTCCTCTTACGGTATCGTTCCCAACAATTAATCCTGCGACAACCATAGCTAGAGGAGCAGAAAGGTGCAGGTAATGCGCCAGTGAATATCCGCCCATCACGCAGGCCAGCGTTATCATAACCTCTATATCGTAATCGTCGATCGATTTCAACAATAGGAAGGTGCCATATCCGAGGATTCCACCCATTAAGATCCCACCGAAGACTTCCTGCCCGAAGAGCTGAACTACGTCCATAGCATCTCCACCATGTGCACCTCCTTGTGCAACACCGAGGATGGTGAGAAATACAACAACACCTACACCATCATTAAATAAGGATTCACCCACAATCTTAGTTTCTAGCTTTTTAGGGACGCCGGCTTTCTTCAAGATGCCGAGAACGGCAATAGGGTCCGTCGGAGATATCAGTGCTCCGAACAATAGACAGTGGATGAAAGGAACATTGAGATCCATAAGTTGCAAGAGAAAATAGGTAAAGCCTCCTGTTATAAAGGTCGACGCAAGTACTCCCAGTGTACTGAATACCAGTATGGGCCATCGTTGTACACGCAGTTGATCGAAATTAGTGTGCATCGCTCCTGCAAACAATAGAAAGCCCAGTAAGATGTCCAGTAAAAAATGATCGAATTCTATCTGCTCCATCATCTCCTCTGCTGCATGGAATAGGGTAGCGTCTACCATGCTTGAAGCAAATAAAACCAGGGTGAATACAATGGCTATAAGCATCAAGCCAATGGTGTTCGGTAATTTTAAAAACCGGACATTAATGTATCCGAATAAAGCCGATAGCGCAATAACAATTGAAGAAATGGTAAATAAATCCATGAATCCTATTGAGTGGTTGTGTAGTGGAAATCACTGAGCAATAAGAACACAAGATAGAAAGAAGTAATGAATCAAATTTCAATTTATATTTTGTAGTGTGCAATGAATGATTTTTCATTTTTAGACATGGCTTT
>CAZFJO010000393.1:0-1706 GCA_964518915.1 uncultured Saprospiraceae bacterium | reverse complement strand
TCCGTTATGATCAAGCCAATAAAAAAATAAACAATACAAAGAATACCTGAATCTAGCGTATGACTTGATGCACTAGAACTGAAACCTAATTCAATAGAGTAGGACAATTTAGAACGCAAAAGCATACTTATAGAGAAGTATAAAAAAGATAAGTTCCCAGTAAGTCCTCCTCACCCAATAGAGGCAATCTTATTTCGCTTAGATCAACTCAATAGGAATAGTCTGAATTGACTAGAATCCTAGGGACTCGAAGTCGTACGAGTGAAATCCTTAGTGGTAAAAGAAAACTGAGTCTCGGAATGATCAGAAAATTGAATGTAGATCTAAAAATCCCAGCTGAGGTACTAATCGTAGATTATCAAATGGGAAGTCCTTCTTAGAACTCAATTACTCTCGATTGAGAAAAATCATAAGCTAATAATACTTTACTCACCTAACTGGTCATAATTATCAAATCTGGGCTCCTGCAGCATAGACATATTGTGCATTAAGATAGGCTGGGGGCGTATTAAGGTTATTTATTGTCAGTCCACCCGCTGGTGCATCAAAAGGAATAGTCTTTTCAACATTCTGTAAGATGGGATTAGCTAGCCCTTGGTCTCTAATGTATAGAATTCTAATCAACCATCTCTCCGCAAGATCAATCTGTGCAACTGGATTGACACTGCCTAAAGTGGCAGCCCGGCCGGGAAGGGATGCTGACCGTACATTTAGGTTTCGAAGGGCATCGCTGCGAGATTTAAAACGATCTCTCCAATTATCAGCTTTACCTGCATATAATAGGTTCGCAGCTTCTGATATTACATATAGCCCAGCTGTTGTAGGCATAGGGTTGTTATTCCCATTCCTCCATTGAATCTGGTTGATGTGAGGGTGTCCACCATATGGTGAAGAATCATGGGGTGTATAGATGTTGTTAGGGTTCCAAGTAATGTTAATTATAGGCATGATTAATTATTTATTGGGGTTAGTTAATTGTTGAATTTTATTGATTTTACAGCTGCTGGTTGTAATGCTAGACCAGTTGTGTTACCTGCGTAACTGTTATCAAGGCATTTAGGTCTGATTGTAGAAATTGTGCATACAATTCCCACACATTGTTGCGTCGGACACCTACAACATTAGCAGATTTATCGTTATCGAATTCGGCATAGTTGACATCGCTTAACTTATAGTTCTGCTTATTGATGTTGACTGTAGCTCCGACTTGTTGTAGCGTTTCCCTCTGTGCATCTACATCTGTACTTCCGTCAGGATTCAAGATGTTACAGTGGTGTACAATGAAGTCTTGTCCTGGTGGTAATTGACTTCCTATGGCGCATCCAGTGAGGCGACCAGTGAGCATGATGTCCGGATCAGCTTGAGTAAGACCTAGGTTAACATGTAAACTAGCATCTCGGCCCCATGGAAGGAAGTACGCTTGAAAATCATTTCCATCGGTAATTGCTGCTGACTCGTAACCAACGGCTGTGGTATACCCGGATTCAGCAAAACTTAGGGTATGGATTGCAGGCCCAGGGATAGAATCACCTATCGGTGTAAAGATTATATTGTTCAATAGAAAGTTAGCAGGGTTGGTTCTAAGTCCCTGAAGGTCTTGGAGGGTTAACATACATATTCGATTTTAATTTATATCCCCAAGATCGAAGAATCGTATGGAATGCGTAAGCGTATAAGTACGGAAATATAAAATAGGTAGTTGTACG
>CAZFJO010000392.1:0-3220 GCA_964518915.1 uncultured Saprospiraceae bacterium | reverse complement strand
CTCATCTATTGTTGTTCCTCTGATGATTATGTCGCCTGTTTCAGTTGTAGTCGTTTCGTCTATGTCCTTGCCACAGCTTACCATAATCATGACAATTAAGAGCATTATATATCTGTTCATACTATTTAATATTTAGGTACATTAATAATAAATTACAAATGTCATGACACTAGTAAATGATTGGAATTAAAGAAACGCTGCAAGGAAAGCCGGTTTTTAATAAATAAATAATTTTCATGCTCCAGTAGGGAACAGTATTAAGAGTTGTGTTTTATGGAACAAAGTAAGATTGTGGGGCTTTAATTATAAAATTGAATTTACAAGAATTATTCATCATACTGCTTTTGTCGATGGGTTTAGTTCATGGATTGATTTATGGCTGTGTAATGCCTTATCCTTCTTAATAGCCATTCATAATCTCATACATTCTTTACAGCATAACGCGAAGGAGTTTTTAATACCCACCAGTTATCGCTGTATACAGTCTTATTGAATACTTCTTTGTGTTCTACTTATTAGTTTTTGTTATTTTTAAACAACTGAAGTGAATCTACTAGATTGTTTAATTCTTTTCAGTGGACCAAAAAATCAAAAATGAACCCTATTAAATTTATTCCCTCTTTAACTCCTCTGCGGGGTATAGCAGCTGTATTGGTTGTTTTCTTTCATTATCACATTTTTTTAGGACCACTTTCAGAACCAGAGAATCTTATGGTTTCAAAACTATATTTGATGGTGGATTTATTTTTTGTGTTGAGTGGATTTATTATGCTTCACGTCTATGGAGAATGGTTTGAAGGCGAAGTGAGTAAGACTGGATTTTTTAAATTTCTTAGAGCCAGGGTAGCAAGGTTATATCCACTTCATTTATTTACTTTTTTCTATCTATTTATATGGGTTTTATATATGAAGTCCAGGATAGTTTTTGAAGAAGTTCCTATAATTATCCAGAATGTTTTTGATAATTCTGCTTTACTGGGTGTGTTCACCTTAACCCATGCATGGGGTACGCATATGGAGGCTACTTGGAACACGGCATCCTGGTCAATCAGCGTAGAATGGTTTCTATATTTGCTCTTTCCTTTTATTGTATGGATTATGCACAGAGGCCAGAATGTTGTAAAAATATTGCTGGCAGTCTTTGCGATGTTGGGTTTGTTTTATTTAAGTTATGTTATTGAACCTGTATGGACAGCAGAAATATCAGAACAAAGAGGGTTTCCTCAGGATAGCACGTCGAGTGGACCAAAGAACACAATTGATGTTATTACGGGATTTGCTTTGTTGAGAGGATTGTGCAGTTTTATTTTTGGATTGCTAGCGTATGAATTATACAAGAGAGAAATAGGAAAGCAAGTGCTTAAGCATGGATTTCTGTTTTTTATGATTTGGGCATTTTTGTTTGGAGTGTGGTATAAAGACATTTTTCCCGACCCTGTAGTGATACCGGTTTTTTTATTGCTCATTCTCCAGACTGCGTACGCGGAAGGCCAGGTTAGGAAAGTTTTAAATAGCAAGGTATTCGTTTATTTAGGGAATATATCCTACTCTATATATATGGTTCACATTCCTATTATTCTGACTTTGTTTATACTATCCTTGATAAAAGGAGAATCGCCCATTGGTCCAGAAGAAATTAATTTATTGAAGAACTGGATGGGGGCTTTCATGTTGTTGTTATTCGTCATTATAATCGCTTCTCTTACTTACAGATTTATAGAGAAACCTGCACGAAACAGGTTAAAGTAAGAATACTCACTGTTCACGATATTAATGAATTGTAGGTTTTAGGCAACTCTAAGTTCAACTAAAAATTATTGGAATTTTCATTGTTGTTTAAGGGAGAGAAATATTTGCCTAGAGCTATAAAGAGAGCATCCTTGCAAGTGAGATGTACGTAATCTAATCTACCACTTATACCATATGAATAAAAAACCTCAATGGCGTCAGTACTTGTTGATAGGATTCGCTTTCGCAAATGAATGAATAGCGAGTATGACCTTCATGACAGAAGACGGTTGTCGCATATTCCTATCATGGAAGCATAAAAAAAGCCCTGCTCCACTTGCATGGAAACAGGGCTAGAATTAGTTCGATTTTATTTAAATTATCTATGAATGACAACGCGTTCTGACATCACTTCATCAGTAGTCTGAACATTGATTAAGTAAACGCCTGCTGGCACTGCAGTTACATCAAGCGAAACTTGATCTGATCCTGCATATTTCTTACCGAGGATTCGTTGTCCTTGAATATTGACTAAGGTTATCCCTAGTATCTCATCTTCCGTTGTTATAGAAAGAACATCTGTTGCTGGATTAGGATAAAGTAAAACGTCTACTTCACTCAGCCCATCAAGATTTGTAAATTCCAGAGAAGATAATTCTTGGATGCTTGATTTCGATTCTGTGTTGGAACCGGATGCGGCTATACCTGTAACAACAACTTCGTCTATATAAACCTGGTCAGCATTTGCACTAGCGTCACACTGGAATCTAAACTGTGCACCGTCCGTAAGGTTATAGGTACCCGCATCTAAGGTCACTGTAGCTGTATAAAAAGTTCCATTGTTGAAACTTGATCCACTGGCATAAGAAGCCACAGTCACCCATCCTGATCCATCGTTATATCTCAGCCAGAAGTCTTCACCGTTTTCCATGCTGTTAGGGTAGAAGTAAAAGCTAACTTCTACACTTCCTAATCCGGCAAGATCATAGCTAGGCGATGTCATAGAACTTGGTGTACCACTATTGTCTCTTAATCTAATTGAATAAGAACCTTCCCAAGATCTAGATCCATTGTATCTAAAACAGTCTGAACCACCATCAATCCAGCCATCTAAGCCCGATTCAAAGAAGTATGCTTCTGTGAAAGGTGTGCCTCCACTAGAACATCCCGTGGTCGAGCCTACAGTCGTGGCCGTTCCGGAAGTATTCCCCGCTGCGTCTATTGCCCGCACACCGAAGTTGTAACTCGTACATGCTGTAAGTCCTGTTATGTTAGCAGAGGTTCCTGCCACACTACCTAAAACACTTCCATCTAAAAGTACCTCATATCCTGTTACGCCTACGTTGTCACTAGAAGCATTCCATGAAAGCGTAACTTGCGTATCTTGTTCATTGCTCACAGTCAGATTAGTCGGCTGAGTGGGTGGACTTGTATCGGGACCATTGCCACCTATACAGAAATCAGTCGCTTCACTGCTATTGAATTGTCCACC
>CAZFJO010000391.1:0-3236 GCA_964518915.1 uncultured Saprospiraceae bacterium | reverse complement strand
AAGCCATAGACTACGATAAGATAGAATCGATCATCTCGCCTACAGATTGTAAGGTTATTGCCGTTTTAGATGGCTTCAGAACCATGATAGAAGCGGTCCCTATATATATTCTATGCCCTTATATCTCATACAGCTTGCTATATCATGCAGAATAGTTAAATCACATCGATGGAATACAACCAGATTTCTTTCTCTCAAGACTGGACATTATACGATCAACTTGAAGAGGTCAATAAAGAAACATGGCCTAATTTTCTGATGCAGTCCGGAATCAGAATTAAGACCTGGAAGACCATCATGAAGAAGTATGATTTCATGCAGAAGGTGTATAAAAACCAGGAGGGTGATATTGTATTCTATTTCAATTGTGTCCCGCTTCAACTTAACGATATAGAACAACCACTCCCACATGGAGGCTGGGATTGGGCATTGGATGTATCATATCGTAGTAAGGAAAAAAACTGGAATGCTTTAGTAGGCTTACAAGTCATCATTTTGAAAAAATTCTTGGGCAAGGGCATCAGTACATTTGCTTTAAGCGAGATGAAAAAAGTAGCTCTAGAAAACAAGTTGAATCAGCTCATCATCCCAGTAAGACCGACCAGAAAAGATCAATTCCCTCACCTATCGATGTCAGACTATATGGATAGAAAAAACAAAGATGGCTATTATGAAGATCCATGGTTACGCGTGCACGAAAAATCTGGTGCTGAAATATTGTACCCTTGCAACGAAGCCATGACGATTGAAGGTAGAATTGAAGATTGGCAACAATGGACCGGAAGGGAATTTAAGGAATCAGGAGTATACGCCATCGAAGGAGGTTTAAGCCCCATCAAGATTGATATAGAATACGATTCTGGATTATATCTAGAGCCTAATGTATGGGTGAGATATAGGTTATAATTCAATACGAGATGTTATATCCAGATCCAGAACATCAGAAATAACTTATATTTTTCATACCTTAATTACTTAGATTACTTCAAGCATGAAATCTATCATCGTCTTTATAACGCTATCTATCTTATGTATCTCCTCCATCTCATTGCATGCGGGAGACACCTTAAAGGTCGCTTATACTTCAGCGCCTCCATTTATCATAGAAGGAAATGAATTAAGTGGCATCAATATCTGGTTGTGGAAAGAAGTAGCTGCAGACCTAGGTTTAAATTATTCGCTTACACAAATGTCTTTTTCTGATATGCTAAAAGCGCTTGAAGTAGGAACCATAGATGTAAGTATCAATCCACTTACGGTTACAAGTACAAGGCTCGAAAAAATTGATTTCACCCAACCTTATTATGCGTCTAATTCTACTATTGCCACTTATGAGAAAACACTTTTCGAAAAAATCACATCTATCTTTAAGTCATTTTTCACGCTTAGGTTCTTACGAGCTTTTCTTTTACTTTTTACTATAATATTTCTATTCGGGATAATGGCTTGGTTGTTCGAGCGCAAGAAAAACCAGACTCAATTCAGACCTGGATGGGACGGCTTATGGGATGGATTGTACTGGTCTATAGTAACCATGACTACAGTAGGTTATGGTGATAAAACGCCTAAAAGCAAGGGAGGAAAAATCATTGCCTTGCTATGGATGTTTAGTGGACTTCTTTTCATCTCAGGTCTAACGGCAAGTGTTGCTTCTAAGTTAACGGTCAATGAAATTTCTTCTAATCCTACGGGTTATATTTCGTTCAAAGAAAGACCAGTGGGTTGTATTAAAAACACGACTGCATATGAATTCTTGAAGGACAATTTCTTTACTAAGGTTAACGCTTATAATAATGTAGCTTCGGGACTTGATGACATCAATGCTAAGAAGATTGACGCCTTTCTGTACGACGAACCTATATTAAAATACAGGATAAGTATCGAAGAAAAATACCAGAACTTAAGCCTATTGCCTGTGCAGTTCGATCTTCAATTATATAGTTTCGGTTTAAGAAAAAACCAAACTGCCTTAAACGAGGCTTTATCTAAATCTATCCTTGAAATAACAGAAGGAAAAGAATGGAGAATCGTACTGGCTGAGCATGGGTTGTCTGATTTATAATACCCTTATCCTATCTACAATTACCAAACTTTTCATTGTTCTCAAGTCTATCATTGAATGAAGTCAATCTACATGTTTATTTATTGTACATGGAGAATTGGTTCATAAAAGAATTCTATAAAACGAAGGTAGATAATGGTTCTTCTTTTTCATTCACAGGAATGCACACCTTACATTTGTGCTGTGAATCGAATAATATCAATAATAGGAAAGTCGCTCAATACTTTAAGTATCCTAGCGCCTAAGACGGCAGGGAAAATTGCCTTCAAGTTATTCTGTACGCCAAGAAAAGGCAGATACACAGAAAGAACACAGAAATATGTAGACAAGGCAGATGATAAAGAACCTTTCTCCTGCTCCTCAGGAAGGATACAAGCATATCACTGGAATCCTACAGGCAGCAAGAAGGTCTTACTCCTTCACGGTTGGGAATCCAACTCTCAGAGATGGAGGTTTATTATAAATCGCCTACTTGAATCTAATGCCCACATCATCTCGATAGACGCCCCAGCTCATGGCGGTTCTGACGGCAAGATTTTTACTGTACCGAGTTATGCTGAGGCTATAAAGCAAGTAACGATAAAGCATAATCCAGATGTTATTATCGGACACAGCATAGGAGGTGGAAGTCTATTATACGCGCTTTCGGAATACCCTGAACTTAACCCAGAAAGAATAGTGCTCATGGGTGTACCTAAGACGCTGAAGCAAATGATAGATAACTTCGCTTCGATTCTGCAACTTTCTGAAAGAGCAATAGGAGGGATAGGAAAACACTTTCGTTCTTCTTACAATATGACAATAGAAGCACAAGACTATTCAGCCCACGCACTTAAAGTAAAAGCGAAAACACTTGTGATTCATGACCGTATAGACAAAATCGCTCCTTACCAAAACGGCGTAGATATTGCAGCTAAGATAAACGATGTCACATTCATGACTACAGACAATCTAGGTCATTCCCTACAGGATAAAGAAGTATATGCTGAAATCATAAACTTCATAAAAGAGGTAGGGTAATCGATGTGTAAACTGTATGGACGATAAACGATCATAATGAAAAACACAACCATCGCGATTTTCTATATGTCTATATTTTTACTTAGTTCATCTATTGCATCCCAGGAACGACTGATCCCGACCTGGGTCAAAACGGACATTAGTTCTATAGGTG
>CAZFJO010000390.1:0-3242 GCA_964518915.1 uncultured Saprospiraceae bacterium | reverse complement strand
CATATATAGAACCCTTATCAACAGCAGGATGAAAAAAAACACCATTAAACCACTGAGAAGATAGTTTATGTTACTGGCAATAGGCTTAATCCATACGATCAATTTTTCCGCAAGAATGGCATAGCTAGAAAACAAACAAAAAGCCCCGATCCACATACCTAGTATCAGCCCGATGGCGGGCGGAAAATGAATAGATACATTAAAACTATTTCTAGCCAGCAATGTCAATCCTAGAAAGATAGGAACAACAATGATATTCATAGAAGCAATGCCCATGCCTTGAAGAATCGGCATACCTGCTTCCGCCTTTCCGATCTCTCCTTCATCTACCTTGCCCCTACTGAAAAAGAACACTGCCAAAGCAAAGAAAACCACCAAACCTATTCGCTTTAACCAATCCAATACTTCAGAATGATCCATGAGATAATTGGTGAAAATTATGGCTAACGCTGCATATACGGCAATCATTGTCGAAGCGCCTATGGCAAACTGTATCCCAGCCTTCCTACCTGATAAAACAGACGTACGTAGTGTAGACATGTTGACCATTCCAGGTAACATTATACCGAAATATGTCATCAAAAATCCTATAAAAACATTCAATATGATATCCATCATCTAGGATTATATTACCCATTATGCCATTCCTTATCTATGCCCTATTGAAAGGAAATAAAAAAGTAGCTTCATTATAAAAGAAGCCAGCATTTTAAAAGGTCTCGAAGTTAAATACAATATGCCATAGTTTTATGTAAAATATGAATGTTTACAGGTTCAATCAGAAAAGGTTATGCCATTACACTCAATAGCCTCCATAACCTGAGATCTAATTAAAAAATTATATCATCATCCCATCATTATGTAATATACATCTTGCGCATTCCTCTTTATATCCAAGACTCGAAACGCACCCACTTCATTCGTACACTTTTCTATAAAATCAAAAACTTGACATGATCGAGGCAGTCCTGAAAAAATCAGTGTAAAATATTGATTCTTTCCTGGCGGGCAGATGTGCCAAGTCGGATAATACGTAATATTTTCTGCATGCACCAGTTCACTCACATGATCAGAATGCTGATCATATAGATAGGTGGTCGGCCATATTCTGATCATAGAAGGATAGTCTCCTAGAGGTGATCTATAGATAAAATGTAAAACAACTTGACCCATTTCATGCACTTGTCCTTCTATTTTATGCAAGAGATCTGGATCTATTTCTACCTTTGGTTTAGAAATCACTTTATAACTCATATAAATTCCTATTGGACAGGTTTAAAAATACATATAATCTTCTAGAATTACTGGTTGCCATTTCATTGATCAGCATGACAGGACCTCTAGGCAGAATACTTGATTGTTCTCCATTGATGACCATTTTATTTAGGTGTGTATTCGGTGTGGTTTTTCTGCTGATCATATTGAAAATATCAAGTACCCCTATCAACCTGATTTCTAGAAAAAGTAGACTTCTTTTTTTATCATCCTTCTTAATGGCTGCACACTGGGTAACCTACTTCTTTTCATTGCAATATGCCAATGTCGCCGTTGCCATGCTTTCCTTATTTACATTTCCCATCTGGACAGCCCTTTTAGAACCATTATATTACAAGACACCTTTTCGAAAAATCCACCTCCTACTGACTGCTATGATTCTTGTGGGCATCTACTTTATTGTTCCGAAGGAAGGTACACTGGAAGCTGGACAATTGTGGACCGGCATATTATATGGCTTGGCTTCTTCTATCGTGTATAGTATACGGAATGTAATTATGAAAGATCTAGTTGCTCATGAAAACGCCTTACTCCTTATGGCCCATCAAGTAGGCATAGCTGCCATCATATTGCTTCCTTCGTTATTTTTTATAGATACAACAGTCAGTCAGAACGACTGGTATATCATCATCATTCTGGGAGTTATGGTTACAGCCATAGGACATACCTTATTTCTTAAAAGTTTCCGGAACTTCTCTGTAACCAAGTCCTCTATAATCAGTTGTCTACAACCTCCCTTATCTATTCTTCTAGCTTACATGTTTTTAAAAGAATCACCCACAGGCTACACCATCATAGGCGGTGTGATCATATTAACCACCATCATCATAGAAACACTTTATAACAAGTCCGCATGAAGCTTCCCTCATTATCTATTCAGACGCTTGCCGTAAAATTAACTGCCGTCGGTGAGCGTGTACTTGTATCTGGTCATCCTTGGTTGTACGATCAATCCATAGAGTCTATTAACAAGGATGGACTCCCAGGAGACCTTGCTATTATTTTCAACAGAAAAACGAATAAACTGCTGGGTATAGGACTATACGATCCGACTTCGGAAATCATCATTAAGGTCCTTTCCGTAAGAAAGAAACTAAACCTTAATCTTGATTGGTTTAAAGAAAAATTTTCTGCGGCAAGACAACTCCGAGAAAAGCTACTGTCAACTGGCACCAATGGCATCAGGTATTGTTTCGGAGAAAACGATGGCCTTCCTGGGATAATCATAGATGGCTATGATCAAGTTTACGTTTTAAAAATATATACTCCAGCGTGGATCCCCCATCTCATTGCTATCAGTGAAGCAATGATTGAAACTTATAATCCAGCAACTCTTGTCCTAAGGTTAAGCCGTAGGACTTCATCGTACTGTGTCGAAAACAAAATAGATCTATCTGATGGCCAGATACTCTATGGTCGATTAGAAAATCCAGAAGTACCTTTTCTAGAATATGGCCTCACTTTTACGGCACAGGTCCTAGAAGGACATAAGACGGGGTATTTTCTCGATCACAGATACAATCGGAATGCCATTGCTAGCCTAGCCAAGGGCAAGCATGTACTAGATGTATTTTCTTATGCGGGTGGTTTTACTGTGCATGCGCTGGCTACAGGTGCCCGATCCGTCACATCCATCGATATAAGCAAACACGCAATGCTCTCTTGCGAAAAACACATTGCATTAAATGATTGTAAAGGAATCCACATACCTATTATAGAAGACGCATTTCAAGCATTGCACAGACTAAACAAGGAAGGCAAGAAATACGATATTGTGGTTATAGATCCACCTTCATTCGCCAAGCGTAAGTCAGAAATCTCGAGAGCTAAACATTCTTATGTAAAACTTGCACGTCTAGGTGCATCGCTTACGCAAATAAACGGCATCCTTCTCCTAGCTTCTTGCTCTTCCAGAATATCCATGGAGGAATTCAAGGAATTGCATCAATCGTCCTTAGGTATAGATG
>CAZFJO010000389.1:0-3250 GCA_964518915.1 uncultured Saprospiraceae bacterium | reverse complement strand
CAATCAGATCGGTGCGGTAGGAGGCAATGTTAAAGTAAGAAATTACCACGCAAGTCTAGCCACGAAACTTCAAGCGATAGAATATCTAAAAACAGTATCCGTAGGTCGGATTGTTACTTCCACGTTGGGGATTTATAAAATTATCAGTGGAGCTTTCGGTGCATTTAAGAAAGAAGCGATAGATCGCATAGGTGGATGGGATATCGGTCCTGGGCTTGATGGAGACATAACGGTTAAAATAAGGAAGTCAGGATACAAGACAGTCTTCTCACATCGAGCTATATGCTTGACAGCAGCGCCAGATTCGTTTAAGAAATTAACGAAGCAAAGGATGCGGTGGGACAAGTCCATAATTAGATTTAGGGTACGGAAGCATAAAGATGTTTACTTTCCTCACAAGGGGTTTAGTTGGAGCAATTTTTTTGCCTTATTCGAGAATCTGTTTTACAATGTTATTCTAGACATTGCTTGGTGGTTTTATATTTATGACCTTGCTATCCATTACAATCAGCGATTGGATTTTTTCATTTATATGAATTTCACATTATACTTTATAATGGATTTTGTCCAGATGACTAGTGTGGCCTTGTTTTCAGAACGCAGAAAAGAAGAATTTTATCTCTGGAGATACATCCCCTTTATGAGTTTATACACCGGTGTGTATCTCAGGACTGTAAGAACGATGGCATACTTCGATGAAGTGTTTTTCAAGAAATCATACGATGATACTTGGAACCCTGTCAAGTCTAGTTCACAAGCTAAAATCAATGGATTCTAATCTGGTAAAAAAAAAGGTTATAAAACCCACCTTAGCGTATTTTCCTATGACGATGTATGGATTTTTATCTTACCTTCAGTCTTATGAGACTACTAAGAAATTTAACATTGCTGTTATTATTGTTGACCTTGAGTTGTGCTGCAGATTCTTCCGAACAATTATTAGAAATTATAGAGGACTACCAGAATTATGAACCTTACGATAGGAAGGAACATCCTATGGGCTTATTCACAGAAAAACGATTTTCGGATGAGGCAACATTTGCGCAAGCGTTACTAGACAAGATACAAGACGTCCCCTATGGAGATCTTTCAGAGACAGATCAGATTTCTTACACATTACTGAAGTTCGTATTGCAGGACAAGGTTGCATTTAATGCCTACGAACGTTACTTAAACCCGCTATTATCGGATGCTGGTTTTCATCTTAGTTTTCCTTATATCGTCCGACCGATTAGATCACTTGTCGACGCGCACAACTACCTAGAGAAATTAAGAGCAATGCCTGAAGTTGTCGACCAGCAGATATTAAATATCAGAAAGGGACTGGAGAAAGGAGTGTCACAACCACGGGTTATTTTCAACGGATACGCATCTTCTTATAATACACACTTGACAGAGAACGTCAGTGAGAATTATTTCTTTTCACCGTTTTTAGACTTGCCTGGTTCTTTTACGCTTACGCAAATGGATTCCCTTTCCCAAGAAGCACAGAAAGCCGTCAACGATTATGTCATCCCTTCCTATGAAAAGGTTAAGCAATTTTTTGAATCAGAATTCTTGCCTAATACTAGAAAGACGATAGGTGTTTCTGACACACCTGAAGGAAAAGATTATTACCAAAACAGAATCGATTATTATACGACAAGTACGGATTTTACGGCTGAATCTATCCATCAGAAAGGACTAGAGGAAGTAGCAAGGATACGAGCTGAGATGGATAAGATAATATACGGATTAGAGTACGAAGGAACGTTTAGTGGGTTTCTAGATTTTCTCAGAACGGACCCACAATTTTACGTAGAAACTGGAGATGAATTGCTTATGCACGCAAGAGACATCGCTAAGAGATCTGATGAGAAATTACCCAGCCTGTTTCACACCCTACCTCGAAAACCTTACGGTGTAGCTCCAGTCCCAGATGCCATTGCTCCTAAGTATACGGCAGGAAGATATGTAGGTACAAGTAAGGATAGTCAAGAATCTGGGTACTACTGGGTAAACACGTACAACCTTCCTTCTCGAACCTTATATACATTACCAGCGCTGACAGCTCATGAAGCAGTTCCAGGACACCACTTACAAGGAAGCTTAAACAACGAATTGCCAGAGTCGATACCTTCGTTCAGAAGGAATCTTTACTTGTCTGCATATGGAGAAGGATGGGGTCTGTATTCAGAATTCCTCGGAGATGAGATGGGGTTGTATAGAACGCCATATGAGAAATTCGGCCAATTAACATACGAGATGTGGCGCGCTTGTCGACTGGTTGTAGATACTGGAATTCATGCATTGGGGTGGAGTAGGGAACAAGCATTTAATTATATGAAAGACAATACAGCCTTATCGATCCATGAGATTAACACAGAAGTAGATCGATACATCTCCTGGCCTGGTCAAGCACTTTCTTATAAGATCGGTGAAATTAAAATACGTGAATTGAGAAAGACCTGTGAAGATGCACTTAGGGATAAATTCGATATCAGGGATTTTCACGAAGTGATACTCTCGGAAGGAACTGTAACCCTGTCTATATTGGAAAATCGCATTATGAACTATATAGAAAACAAAAAGTCGGAATAATTTTCTTTTAATTTCTAAACTTAATGGCATTAATTAAATGGCTGATGATGGGCATTTCCACATAAAGTATGGCACAGAAAAAAATCTCAGGATGGTCTAGGAAATGTATGATGTGATGTCGTAATTTTGTGACCTAATTCACTGAAATTCAACTACATTGAAAGAAGAACATTTTAAATGGTATAGCGAAACCTTAAGCATGGATATCGAGATGTTGGTCTTCGGGCATGGAGGTAGACCGCTTCTTATCTTCCCTACTACCCTAGGAAGTTATTTTGAAGCTAAGGATTTTTACCTTATTGAATCTATACGCTGGTTTATAGAGCAAGGCAAGGTTAAGGTGTTCTGCCCGGATAGTGTAAATAAGCACTCATGGTATAATAAACAAGTTCATCCTTCTGTGCGCGTTAAGAATCAGATGTGGTACGATCAGTTTATTGAAAAAGAAATTGTAGAAAAAGTAAGGCATGAATCTCCTGACGGAAAGGTTGCTGTTGCTGGAGCAAGTTTCGGTGGTTATACTGCAGCTAATTTCGCATTTAAGTATCCACACTTAGTAAGATATCTTATAAGTATGTCAGGGTCGTATGATATCAAGTCTTTTCTTGACGGATACTATGATGAAAATGTATATTTTAATAATCCTGTTGATTACTTGCCAGGGAATACC
>CAZFJO010000388.1:0-3300 GCA_964518915.1 uncultured Saprospiraceae bacterium | reverse complement strand
CACAACTTATATATATCAATTTAATTTTATTCATGATTTTAAATTTTAAACATTCGTTAAAAATGATTTTAGAAATTTAGGTCAAGCCCAAATGTGAATGTCTGAGCAACAGGAATTTCTTGATCGATAAATCCTGATGCGTCTACTCTAGGGTCTCTTTCTAAACGATCATCCTTAGCGTAGATCCATAGATTACTTCCTCTCAAGAATACGCTTGCATTAGATATACTTGCACTTTCTAGAACTGAAGTAGGGAACTGATAAGAAACCGTAATATCTCTTAGAGAAATAAAACTTCCATCGTATAGGAATCGTGTTGATCTATTTCTTGATCCTTGGTTTTGTCCGAAGATGAATATAGGTGTATCTGTAATATCACCTGGATTCTGCCATCTTCTGTCATATATAGATCGAGCAAGATTACCAGTTGTGCTCAATCCTCTAGATCCATCAGTGTGTGTGAAACTATGCCATGCATGTAGGATTTTTCCTCCCCAGCTGAAATTCATATTGGCATTAACAGTAAATCCTTTATAGCTAATGGTATTTCTTAATCCTCCGAAAATATCAGGATTAGATGTTCCTTGAGTATAAGGATCTGCATCAGCATAAGTTGAAGTCAATTCAGTCTCATCTTCATTAGTATACCATTGTGGTGCACCATTGTCTGGATTTACACCTGCGTATCCAGGAATATACCAGGTATTCCAAGGCGTACCTACGGCACGGAATCTAGAACCATCTGCAAAATCTCCTTCTGGAAGACTAAGCACTTTATTCCTGTTAACAGTAAAGTTTAAGCCAGTACTCCATCTGAAACCATCCTGTGTTACTATGTTTTCAGTATTTAATTCTACTTCTATTCCTCTATTCTGTAATTCTCCTATGTTTTTAGTCACTGAGGATACACCATTGGTTAAAGAAACGGGTAGATCGAATAGTAAGCTTGAAGTTTTTCTATTGTAGAAATCGAAAATAAGATTTACTCTATTCCATAATCCTAGTTCTACACCTACGTCGAATTGCTTATTAACCTCCCAAGTTAAATTACTATTCTCTAATTGATTAAGGAATATTCCTGGGTTGTCAAGGTAATCTGCACCTGTCGCATACAATCCTCTAGAAGGGAAATTTCCTATATTTTCATTTCCGTTCTCACCATAGCTGGCTCTGACTCTAAGATCTGAAATCATAGAATGATTCTCTAGGAATGCCATCCTGTGTAAGTTTACTGCGCCACCTGATGACCAGAATGTACCATGTCTTACTCCTGAACCGAATCTAGAAGATCCATCTCTTCTTACGGTTGCATTCACATAGTATTTACCTTGGTAATTATAGCTAGTATTTAGGAAAAAGGATTCAATTGAATTCTCCGTCTTCGTTCCACCTATGAATAAAGGTTCTGCAGCATTCGATAGTGTTATAAGTGATGGGAAACCGAAATTAGCAGCCTGAGTCTCTACGAAGTGGCTAGAAAATTTTTGTGCCTCATGACCTAAAGTGATGTCAATACCATGAGCGTCATTGAAATAGTTAGAATATTTAACCATATTTCTCAACAACCAATTGGTGTTGTTGTCGAAATCAGCTTCTGCAAGACCATTGTTAGATGCTCCTGATCCGAAATCTGGGATAAAAAATGTTTCATCTGTACCCTGAACTCTATTGATACTTACATATGGCTCATAAGTCAGTCCATCTGAGAACGGAAGATCAACAGTTGCAGACAAGGTAGATAAGAGGTTAAGTATATTAGATTGATCTTTATTCTCAACAATGTTACCTATCGGGTGGAAGCCAGCATTGATGTTTAGATTGTATGATCCGTCTTCATTAAAAATAGCTTGAGTAGGAATAAATCTAAATAAAGCTCTTACTGGATTAGCAAAAAATCCTCCGTCTGGAACTGTATTCTGCTTAGTGAATGAGATACTATTATTAAGATTTATATCTAGCCAGTCATTGACTTTAGTAGATAAGTTTAATCTACCACTTGCTCTTTCAAATGAAGAACCAACAACCGTTGCTTGGTTTTTCTGGTATCCACCAGACATAAAGTATCTTACTTCTTCTGTTCCACCTGAAACGCTTAAGTTAGCATTGGTGAAGTTTCCTGTTCGTGTAATTTCATTGAACCAATCTGAATCTACAGCAGGATCAACACCTCTGTCAAGAAGGTATTGCGTAGCTTCTGATTGATCTCCAGCAAGTCCAGCATTAATCAATCCTTCCCTCATCAACTCTGTATATTCTGCTGAATTTAGAGGTTTGATTTTATCAGATAAGGATACATCTGATACACCCGTTTGTATGTTGAATGATATTTTAGCTTTTCCTGCTTTTCCTTTTTTCGTTGTTATAATGATTACCCCGTTGGCTCCTCTAGAACCATAAATGGCTGTCGCTGATGCGTCTTTTAATACAGTAATGTCCTCTATGTCTTGAGGATTGATCCCGGAAAGAGGAGTAGAGGTAGTGGATTCGTTACCTATGTTTTCGTTGATAACAGGTATTCCATCTATAACATATAGTGGGTTACTTCCTGCAGAAATAGAACCTAGTCCACGGATGGTAACGTTCTGGAATGCTCCAGGTTGCCCACTTCCTTGATTAACTTGAACTCCGGTTATGTTTCCTGCTAATCCTTCTTGGAAATTGGATCTAGGAGCTAAGGCGATTTCTTCCATAGGCGCTTTGGCGGCTGAGCCTGTGTAAGTGGACCTTAGTTGATTACCATAACCTGTTGTAATTACAACTTCATCTAATACTAGATTAGATGACATCACAATATCCAGAAGAGAAGACTCCCCTAGAGTAATGGTCTGTGTCGACATTCCCGTATAGCTAATAATAAGGACTTCTCCAGCCGAAGCTTCTATAGAGAAATTTCCGTTTAGATCGGTAATGGTGGCTCTATCAGTGGAACCCTGAACATAGATGTTGACACCTATAAGCGTTTCTCCTGATTGACTGTCTGTTACAGTTCCAGTAATGGTCTGTTGTGCCATTAACTGCCCTCCCATAAACATGGTAAAGAAAAGCAGTAAGCGCAACGATAAATTGTTAATACGATGCATACTTAAAATTTTAAGATCGGGGCATAATAAAGTTCATCTACTTAATTATCACATTTGGTGGTGAAAGGGTACTATTCTAATTTAGTCGTGTGTACCAGAAAGAACAATCCCAATTATGACTCTTTAGTCGGAACCACTAGAGGCCCTCGAAGTGAATAATGGATGTAAGAATAAAAACCTTTATCTTTTTAAAATGTCTTCTTGGATAATTCCATTGAAT
>CAZFJO010000387.1:0-3309 GCA_964518915.1 uncultured Saprospiraceae bacterium | reverse complement strand
CAAGGCCAGCATTTCAGGACTGAAACTCTCTGGGTGAATACCTACTTCTGACATAATTATTTGTTTAATTTGTGTTCTGGAATGAAGTGATCTAAAATTATGATTGTATCACTCCAATAATAAACGTTCTAGCATCATTAAAGTTATAATAATTTAAAATATGGGATTGCTTACAGGAAAAATTGCACTGATAACCGGAGGATCACGTGGTATCGGAAAGAGTTTAGTAGAACATTACGTAAGGGAAGGCGCGCAAGTAGCGTTTACATACAGGTCTTCTGCGGCGGCTTCAGAGCAGATAATCAGTGACCTATCAGATGCGGGGTCTATGGTTAAGGCATATCAGTCTGATGCTTCAGATTATGCAGCTTCAGAACAACTGATCAAGGATGTTCTAGCTGATTTCGGAAGGATAGATATATTGATTAACAATGCCGGTATTACGAAGGATACGCTCATGCTCCGCATGAATGAAGAGCAGTGGGATCAGGTTATAGAGGTGAATCTTAAATCCGTCTTTAACCTGACTAAGCATGTCATGAGATCAATGTTAAAAAATCGAGCAGGCTCGATTATCAATATGAGTAGTGTTGTCGGTGTTTTTGGGAACGCTGGTCAGGCTAACTATGCCGCGTCAAAGGCAGGAATCATAGGTTTTACGAAATCTATAGCTAAGGAAGTAGGCAGTAGAGGAATCCGATGCAACGCAGTTGCTCCTGGTTTTATAGCTACGGATATGACGGACGAGCTAGACGATGCGACGAAGCAGGCTTATATCGATTCTATTCCACTGAAGAGGCTGGGAGAAGGAGAAGATATATCTAACGCTTGCGTATACCTAGGCTCAGATATGTCTACTTATGTTACGGGTCAGGTGTTGAGCATCTGTGGTGGAATGAATACATAATAACGGATGAATACTTTCTGTCTACAGATTACATGTTCTAATTTTCTAACTAAGATAGGACTTCTTGTTTTCTGTAGTTATGTGCTTTCCTGCAATAGGTCAGTCAGTAATCAACTATTGCTTACAGATACGGACTTACATACTGAGGGACAGCTTACTTCCTATGTTTCTCCTGAAGATGGTTGTGACAACCCGCTTAATTATATTCCTACTGCTACAAGTCATATTCCTTTCCGGAGGATAAGGATGGTTTACCATATCATGAATTCTAGTGATTCTACGCACAATTTCGCACCACAGAAAGCGCGTGATTTTTTTTACTACATGACCGATGGTGCCATCAAGAAGCTTCGCGATAACAAGGCAATGAATCTGCCTGAAGGGAATGAAACAGAAGTATATGATCCAGGTTACGATTATAAAAAAGTAACAATCGGTCCAGAAAACGAGGAAGATGAGTTTCATTTTCATTACGATGATGAGCTCTACTATTTTATCAATAAGGGAAAAAATAGAAACAATTATCGCAGAGATGTCATAGACAAGTATGGGATAGGAGGTGATACGGTTCTCAACGTATTCGTTATGCCGCACCATCCGGATAGCTTACAATCATCGAGTTACCGAGGTCATGGGTCTGGCATCGCCATTAAGAACAACATTAAGATTGCAGGAATCTACGAGAAAGGAGGAGACTGGTGGGATTACTCCACCTTACTCAACCATGAAGTGGGGCATGTGCTTGGCCTCTCGCACAGCTGGTATAAAAACGATGGTTGTGACGATACGCCCCCACATGCTAATTGTTATGGCTCAACAGATAAGCATCCATGCACCGGTGTTGTATCTAATAATATGATGGATTACAACAATAGTCAGTCAGCGATCACGCCCTGTCAACTGGGGAAGATCCATAGAAATTTTCATAAGTTGGGTTCAGTACAGCGGAATATAACTGTGCCTATCTGTGAGCGTGAAGGTCCTCCCATCATCATTAAGGATGAGCAAGAATGGAAAGGGGCCCGAGATCTTACGCGAAGTTTAATCATCAAGAAAGGTGGTGTACTGAAGGTGTATTGTCGCATCTCCCTTCCTCATAATGGCGATATAATTGTAGAACCAGGTGGAGAATTACACCTAATCGGGGCACATCTTCACAATGGTTGTGGTAAGCCATGGAAGGGAATTGTAGTGCAAGAAAAAGGAAAGAACAAGGGCGTTGTATTTTATAGCAATGAAGTAATAATCGAGGATGCACAATGATAAAATGGCTTAGAGATCAACCTTTGTTATTGTTTGTGCTGGCATCAATGGCCATATATCTTCCTACGTGGAATTATGGTATGGTATCGGATTATCTGGGCTGGGTTAAGAAGTACGATGCTGGATCGTGGAGTGATATATGGAATTGCTTCGGGTATGCTGGACTCCATCAAGTCCATCATTTTTTCCACTATACATTGTATGCGATGGTGGGTACCAATCACTTTATCTATTACATGATTTTCGCAGCCTTGCATGGTTTTAATGCGTTCTTGGTTTTCCGTGTTTTTTCTGCTTGCGCAAATGGGCTTATGAATAAACCAACCAAGGTAGCTCCATGGATAGCCTGCATTCTATTTCTCGTAAGTCCATATCAAGTAGAAGCGGTAACCTGGAAAGCATGTATGCATTACCTGATTTCAATGGCCTTGCTACTGTGGTCTCTAAAAAGTTTCGTGGAATGGTTGCGTTTTCATGACACAGGAAAGTTAGTCATACACTTGTTGCTGTGGGTCATAGGTATGTTTACATTGGAAATACATTTCGCAACGCCCATAATATGTATGGCTTATATGCTGGTATACTACAGGGTGCATCAAGAAAGAAATGTATGGAGTAACTGGGTCGTGCTCCTTGCTATCTATGCTGTTTTTTTCTCAGGGTACTTTCTATTGAATACGATGATCATAGGTGAGATAGTAGGCCACTATGGTGCGGAAAGTCACTTGGTTTTATCTCCTGGAGTTATATTTCCTAGTGCGGTTAAGTACCTGATGAAATATGGTTTTCTTTTTCATTACTTAAACTATGATGTCAAGCACAGTTTCTATCAACTGGCAGAACTGCCGTGGTTTTATATGGCAGTACTTGGCAGTTTACTTCTTTCAGGTTGTCTACTGTGCTGGTCTAGAAAGGGCAAGCATGCCTTATTGGTGTTCGCAGGGATGTCATTTTTTATAGGAATACTCCCGATTGTTAATTTGTATTTCGTCGATATAGTTACTTATGAGAATGATAGGTACGGATATATAGCTAGCGCGTTCTTGTATCTGGGCATCGGTGTAATGGTTGATTTCTGTAGGGGTAAATTGAAAATCCTAATAGCCGCCATGGTTGTAATGGTACATGTATTCTTATTG
>CAZFJO010000386.1:0-3324 GCA_964518915.1 uncultured Saprospiraceae bacterium | reverse complement strand
ATGCCATCCTTGTCATATAAAACAGAGAATCCTACATTTGAGATGAAGTCTACCAACACAGCTTTAGGAAATGTAGACAATTCTTTAGGAGATGATGATGGTACAGTACAGGTAAGTTTCGGCGGTGACGTTATAGAAAGCTTTACCATTATGTACGATGATTCTGCAGAGAGTATAGACAACAGGGCCATAGGAATATTGGATCAATTCTTCTTTACAGCAGCTTCTGTCTTGCCAGTAGAGTTGACTGATTTTACAGCAACTAGCTTGGGTAAGGGTCAGGTCGAAGTGAACTGGACCACGCTTAGCGAAGTGAATAACGATGGATTTCAGCTACAGCATGGAATAGAAGGAGTAGACGATTTCAACAGTTTGATGATGATAGAAGGCAATGGCAACTCTAGCTATAGACAAGACTATACTACGATTCTAGAGAACATTCCTGCCGGAGTTAACTTTTTTCGCTTAAAGCAAATGGATTTATCTGGAAATGAAAGCTTCAGCGACATCATATCGCTTTACATAGAAGATGGGCAAGAAGACATCATTATATCACCTAACCCTATTACAGGAACAAGATTTTTTGTTCTAAACGGTGGTGACATCGATAAGACTCAAGTGGGTTTATTTTCACTTACTGGACAGCGTCAGGCTTTTCAATTGTCAAGCAATGGATCGACACATCAGATTGATATAGGGAACTTATCAGCCGGATTATATATCCTGAAATGGAAAAATAAAACGTCTAAGATATTGATAGGAGGAAACTAAAACCTTCTTCTAGAATATACTACTTTGGGTATATCGTAACTTTACGGTATACCCATTTTCATTATATTACCTATCCAGTTTTCAAGGAGTATTAGGGTTATACCGATACAAGGCCATGTATATTTCTGTGTTTTACTTTATTATGTTAAGCAATTCTCTTATAATCATTGATGTCGATAATTATCGTAGTTCCATCTGAGCCATCTACCCTGATTTCTCCATTGAGCTGCTGAGTTAAGATCTTTATGAGTTTATTGCCGAAGGAAGAAGAACTGTCTATAGATGCGACACCCTTGCCATTGTCCGATACGATAAGTTGTAGTACCTTACCTTTTTCATTCAATGATATATTAAGTTGGCCTTTTTCATTTTCTTTAAATGCATATTTAAGAGAATTGGTAATTAATTCATTGATAATTAATCCCAGCGGAACAACGGTATCGACATCCAGTTCTATATCATCTACTTGTATATGTAAAGTTATATTATCTGAAGTGACATTGTATGTTCTAAATAGTTCTGTTGCTAATTTATGTAAATAACTATGGACATTGACTCCAGTCGAATTTTCATCTCTATATAGATCTTGATGGATGAGGGACATAGACTTAACTCTACTCTTGCCTATTTTGATAGCTTCAAGAGCAGCGGCATCTTCTATATTTCTTGATTGTAGGGTAAGTAGACTAGATACAAGTTGTAAGTTGTTTTTTACGCGGTGATGTATTTCTCTTAATAAGACATCCTTTTCTTTCAGTGCTTTATTGATCTGTTCGTTTTTCTTACCGAGTAATAGATTATTGGTTTTTCTTTCTTTTGCCATCTTCCACAACAAGAAGGTAAGTAAGCTTAGAATAGCAAGAACACCTCCTAGGAAAATCAACCGTTTGTTGCTTTTATCTAGGGATAGGGTAGCGGTAGTTTTTTCTTTCTCTAAGGATGTAATGATGTTGTCTGATTCTCGGCGTATTAACTGGTCCTCAAGTTTTCTTATCTTTTCTTTTTCTTCTGCAGAGTTGATGCTGTCATTCAGTGCAACAAGTTTAGATTGTATTTTAAAAGCTTCTTCATATTCTCTTCGAGATTCATGGTACTTTATTTTACTTCTGTAGGCATACTGATGTTTGGAAACATCAGAGATTTTTAAAGCATTGTTGTAACCGGACAGCAACAGTTGGTCGTCACTTTCATTCTCAAGTGCCCATTTTCGTAATTGGGCAGAACCTAGTTCTCCGTATCTCGCTGTTTTCTTCAGGATGTAAATACTGGAATCAAGATAAACAATAGCATGAGTCGTATCCTTATTTTCAAGATGGGTTGTTGTGAGTAATTTATATAGTTTAGCGAGGTTGCCATAATCCTTGGTTCCTCTATATAGGTCAATCGATTTTTTCAGGTACATCATTGACCTTTCAACCTGTCCCGTATTTTTATAAGCGGTGGTTATATTAGATATAGCTGTGGAATAAAAATGAGGCTCGAATCCGAGTTCTTCGACATTGTGAATGATTTCTTCATAATATATGATGGCTTTGTAATAATCATCCATCTGATTATAATTAATACCTAACCTATTAAGTACATTGGCATAGAACCTGGAGTTCTTATTGTTTTCTAAGAGTTGTTTTGCTTTTATGAGATAAGCATTACTCATAGAAAAATCGCCTTTTCGGTTTTCATGCCAGGATGCGGCGATATAAGACTTTACAAGCATCGTGGTATCCCCATATTCAGTAAAGTACGGTAGAATCTTAGCGACATAGATTGCTGAAGTATCTACGATGCCTTTGCTTGCGTAATTGTACACTTGTATCATGTAAAGCCTGTTTCTGAGATAATCTTCATTACAGGATGAGGCCATTTCAATCCCTTTCTTGCAATAAGCCATAGAGAGATATCCATTTTTATTCATGGACTTCGTACCTAATGTAAGGTACATTTCTGTCTTTTCTAAACAAGCGTTAGATCCTGAGATTGAATCTTCTAGTTTAACAACATATTTATAAAAATCATTATCTATATAGTCTTTATATTCAGAAGATTGACTCCATGATATAGAGAGACACAGCACAGTGTAACATATGGATAGAAACAATTTTAACATTCAATATTTCTTAAAAAACACCAATTTAACATTTCATGGCACTAGTTTAGCCATAAGTAATGTAATTAAGTTTCATGAATTGAGGGTAATCGGAGACATTTAGTGCAATGGCAGGCGTCTCGGATTTTTAATATGTTATTATGAGTGTACTGAGAGATTATGGGGTGAAAATACTTTAACATATAGAAATTACATATTAGTTTAATTCCTATGTATAAATGATTAGTTTTGCATAAGAACCAACTTGAGAGTAATCTACCATTCATAAGATAGGGGAGCCGTGCTTCCGCCTATATACCTATTTTGGCTATTTAAGATTCAATACAAAGTAAGATGACTAGATCTGCATTTCTATTGGTTGTTTGTGTGTATTTGTCGTTTAACGTCTGTAGTCAGTCACTAACTACAAGCATGGTAGATAATTCCATAGATCTATGCAATGGGGTAAC
>CAZFJO010000385.1:0-3335 GCA_964518915.1 uncultured Saprospiraceae bacterium | reverse complement strand
TGAAGAATAGTCTTAAGAGATAGGATTTAAAACTCTAATTCAATATTATTTAAGTATTCTTATTTTTAGATTGGTATTATTTACTAAAATATGTAATTTTACCACAATAATCCGAAAACCAACACGTATATGAACCCTTCTATTAAGATTTCGATCGTTCTTTTTCTATTATCGTATACCTCACTTTCTTCTCAGACATCTATATACTGGGGCAGTACAACTAATGGCACCCTTCAATCTTCAAATCTGGATGGAAGTAATGTTATGACTGTTACCACTTCTCCATTTATTGAAGATATCGTCTATAATCCTCTTAATGATTCTCTATACTATACTGACGGGTCTGGATTTAATATTTTCAGGATAGCAACTGATGGAACTGGACAGGTGACTCTTATTTCTGGATTGAATAGTGTAGATGGTATGGAATTAGACTTATTCGCTGGGAAGATGTATTATGCAGAATCTGGCACTAATACTATTTCAAAAGCTAATCTCGATGGAAGCAACATAGAAATTGTTGCTAATGTAGGTTCAGGCATTGAAGGCATAGCTCTTGATATTGTAAATCAAAAAATATATTACACGTTATTAAGTGCTGGAGAAATCTATTCTGTAGACTTCGATGGAAACAACACCACATTGATCTATTCTGGTGCAGCTGGACCAATAAAGATGGCAAAAGACATGAGTACTGGATTCATTTATTTTACAGAATTTTTGGGAAACACTCTTTCTAGAATTAATGCAGATGGAACCGGATATATGGTTATTGTGTCTGGATTTAACTTTCCCGGAGGAGTTGTTTTAGATGCTGACAGCGGATTATTATATTTCGGTGATAATAATGGTATATATAGTGTAAATATTGATGGAACAGGATTAACTACCCTTGTCATGGAGCCGGGAACTAAACTTACAGTAGAATTGAATAATAATAGAAGTTTGCCCCCTGCAGGAATTCCTACTATGGGAGAGTGGGGATTGATTTCGCTTTCTTTGCTGATGCTTATTTTTGGTCTTATAGCATATAAAAAACCTTGCACAGAGCTTTCTGAAATCTAGAAACCAACATGGTTCAACCGCTTAATCAGAGAGCTATCCTACTCTTAACCATCTTAATCTGCCCAT
Source organism: uncultured Saprospiraceae bacterium (assembly GCA_964518915.1). Taxonomy (GTDB): domain Bacteria; phylum Bacteroidota; class Bacteroidia; order Chitinophagales; family Saprospiraceae; genus JABDLO01. The sequence goes on along the minus strand of CAZFJO010000385.1, from coordinate 2,204 downwards.
TGTGATTGGATTCATGCTCAACTACATGAAACCACTTGCAGTAATTATTAGTCGGTCCCCAGTACCAGCTGTTGTCTACACTTAACAGCCACTTATCGTCTCGATTCGCAAGCTCCTTAAGCGTTACGGCCCTTACCTCGGCCAGGGTTTCTAGGTAGAAATCTAGTTTATTTCCTTTTATTTCTGCTCTTCCACGATCGCCCAAGGACATCGCTGCAGAAAACCTTTCATTGTCTTTATCTGGCCAGTCACCCCAGGATCTCCCGTCAAATGTGTGCAATTGATAAAACCGCTCTGTTGCTGCAAGATGGAGCAACATACTGCCTATACTATTGGCGTTATCGTCTAATAAAAAATCAAGTTCTGCGACACTCATTCCTCTTACAGGACTTAATATAGTATCCCGCATCCAGTTCAGCATACTTACCAGAGTTCCTACTTGTGGAGTGTAACCAGATTTAGGCCCAACTTCATTGATATTATCCGATTGATTCACGGGAGTCTGTGCCATCGGGCAGGCACTTAAGACTGTTGTAGACATAGCTGCTACGCCGCAGGCCTGAATAAATTTTCTTCTATTTTTCATACTTGGTGGTTTATTACATAACGGAGAAGAATTTATACAGCTTGTACAGACCCTAAAATAATTGAATCTAAAAAGCTTAATACTCTTCTGTCGATCTATAAACCGAGAATAAATAGCATACGTAAATATCTCGTAAAAGGTTAAGATCGACTTCCTAAGATACCAATAAATATAAAAACCTTGACCTCGAGAGCTCTATATTCTATCACCCGTCTTGATATTAAACAAGACGATACGCTCTATACAACATACGTTTTCTACAACTTAAATGTCTGCCCTTCTTCGGGAATTTCTACCCCTTTAAATCCTTTTTCTTCTAAGAAAGATTTAAACTTCAATTGGGTATCAAGCTCTCCATGCACAAGAAAAACATGCTTAGCCGTTTTCTTCTGGTTCTCAATGAACTCATACATCTCTACTTGATCACCGTGGGCAGAAAAGGAATCCATCACTTCTATTTCCGCTTTTACAACTTTCCATTCTCCGAATATTTTTAAGGTCTCAACACCATTTCTAAGCATACCACCTGCAGTATCTGGAGAACAATAACCTACAATCAAGAAAGTACAGTTAGGGTCTTCGATGTTATTGAATAAATGGTGTCTGACCCGGCCTGCATTCATCATACCAGAAGAACTGATGATGACACAAGGTTCCTTAGACGCATTAATGGCCTTAGATTCTGCTACCGAACGGACGTAATTCAGGTCATTAAACCCGAATGGGTTATCGTCGATAAGCAAGTACTCATTTAAGGCATCGTCATAACATTCAGGATGCGAACCGAATACCTGAGTTGCATTTACCGCAAGTGGACTATCTACATATACAGGAAGCTTAGGCAGCAAGCCGGCAGATTCCATCTTATCCATCATATAGACAATCTCTTGTGTCCGTCCGACTGAAAAAGCAGGAATGACTAACTTTCCTTTCTTCTCTATACAGGTTTTCTGCAACACTTGCAGAAAATTTTCTGATTGTTCCGGTGGAAGTTCGTGTACTTTATCACCATATGTAGACTCACAGATTAAGTAATCCACCTCAGGCATAGGCGTAGGGTCTCTGAGGATAGGTCGATTAGGCCTTCCGATATCTCCTGTAAACCCGATTAACTTCTCCTCACCGTTTTCTTTAACCTTAAGGGTTACATTACTACTTCCTAGTATGTGCCCAGCATCTCGAAAGAACACTTCCACACGATCGTTGATCCTAACCCATCTCTCGTATCCACAGCCTATAAAAGCTTCCATAGCAGGTTGTACGTGCTCGCTCTTATACAATGGTACTCTAAACTGATTTTTTTTCTTCTTTCTTTTCTTAAGCAATTTCTTATTGTACCACTCGACATCCCTTTCCTGGATCTTCGCACTATCAAGCAGCATAATTGCACACAGGCTTCGGCTGGCATGGGTACTATATATATCCCCTCTAAAACCATCCTTTACCAACTGAGGAATCCTTCCACAATGATCTATATGTGCATGTGACAGTACCATGGCATCGATCTCAGAAGGCTTGAAATGCCATCTATTGTTTCGTTCCCAGACATGCTTGCCTTTTCCTTGGAACAAGCCACAATCAAGTAATATTTTATATCCATCATCTAGTATTATGAGGT
>CAZFJO010000384.1:0-3336 GCA_964518915.1 uncultured Saprospiraceae bacterium | reverse complement strand
TTATGGCATATGCCTATGCATCTTGTGGAATACAGGTAATGAATCCATTATGCCTTTTGTAATTTTTCTTCCTGCTGTAGTTTCTATCTGGAAGCCTCTATCCACCATCAGTTTTTATCTGGGATTACTGTTCGGCATGATGTACACCTTCGGTGGCATACTGCCTATGATAGCAGGTATTATTATTGTAATGGCCTCGTTTATTGCTTATCATACGATAGGAAGAGGGTTGCGACTTCTTACTTCTGGGTGATTTCCTCCCAGTTACACATAATTATCTATGTAGAAAAATAGGACTCAAGTATAGTACAAGTAATCGTATACTTTAAAAATTCTAGCACTCGTACTGACTCCATTCCACAAGTAAAGTGATGATTATGGTTCAGTACTATTTCTACCTCAGCAGCGTAACCGATCCCTTAAATCGCACTACTTCACCATCAATAAATCTGGCTTGGGCGACGTATACATAGACGCCCTCTATAGCAGATCTAGCATTATAAGTACCATCCCATCCATTAACGATGGTGGACTCAGGAAGATAGTCTTCTTGAATATAGACAGGGTTCCCCCATCTATCGAATATCTGTAGATACTCTATGTTCTCAACTCCAGGACCAGCTGCTAACTGGAATACATCGTTGAATCCATCTCCATTAGGAGAAAATATATTAGGTGCGTGGACATTTCTTCTTCTATCAACACGAACCATGATTTCATCTTCAGCTGTACATCCGTTCTCATCGATGATGGTTACTTCATACATGCGATCTTGTGTAGGTGTTATGGTAACGATCTGGCAATCTGCGGTCTGACACAACAGATCTTCTATAGGTGTCCATAAAATTGAGTCTATGTTAAATACAGATTCTATAACTGCACTGATAGGCTCCGATGACTCCCCCAGTGAAACGACAACATCTGCACCGAGGTCAACTTTTATCTCATCTGGCTGATCTATATTGACTGTGTATTCTTCGCTACATCCAGCAGAATCGAAAACAGTCACGTTATACATTCCAGCGAATACATCTACACAACTGTCTAGCGGGAATCTAATTCCACGATTAACCGTGAAAGTAAAGTTGTTTCCTACTCCTCCTACTGCATCTGTTACTGTTATGCAAGACCTTCCTCCGAAGCATGAAGGCTGTGCAGGCTGAGGGACTGTTGCCACGATAGGCTCGGGAGAAGTCAAGGTATAACTGATTACCTCTTGACATCCTCTGTCATCGGTCACTTCTATAAAATATGTTCCATCTCCTAAATTTTCTGCCAATGATGTTGTCGAAACATTATCTGTCCAGTCATAAGTGAAATCAGGAGTTCCTCCTTCTACATCTATGCCTATTGCTCCCTCTCCAGCATTGAAACAATTAAGATCTATTGTCTCTGATATATCTATACTCAACGCAAGGCTGTCTGGTTGTTCTAGCAATATAGAATCCACCCGACTACAACCATTAGCATCGGTGATCTCTACCCTATATAGTCCAGCACATATACCAGATAAGGTCTCACTTGTAGAACCATCGAATAACCACTGGTACGAATACGAAGCAGGATTACCACCCGTTGCTTGAGCTGTTATGCTTCCATTACAATCTGAAAAACACTGAGGCATATCAAGGGAAGAATTATCTATATCTATAGTAAGCGTATCTATGTCAGGCACATCGAAAAATATGGTGTCTGATGGACAAGAAGCATCCGTAACTACCAGGAATTGTCTTCCTGCTGGTAAGGCGTCTGCGCTACTCATACTAACGTTGAAATCAACATCATCAGGTGCCGATGACCATAAGAAATTATATTGTCCATTGTCTACTGTTCCTCCACTAGCTACAGCCATGGCTTGTCCATTAGCAACACCTGTACAGTTTACTCCTAAGACATTATCCACAACCACATCGATGGACGGTGGATTATCTAGGGTCAGTGTCGTATCTAAAGTACATCCTAGCTCGTCTGAAATGATAACTTGGTAGTCTCCAGCAATTATCCCACCGAGTACAGAACCTGCTTGCAAGTTGTCCCATAGGAAGGTCAATTCTCCTGTTCCACTGATCTTAGTGATACCGATACTGCCATTGTTAAAAGATTCGAATGGGCAACTCGGTAAGGTATAATTCACTTCTATCTTGATATCAGATGGATTAGGCACTACAACTGTATCTGTCGCTACACAATCGAAGTCTATATCAGTTACGACAACTATATATGATCCAGAAGAAAGACCTGTTAGGGTTGTTTCTCCGGTAATGGGATTTCCATCAATGGTTGTCCAATCATAAGTAAAGTTTCCTTGATTAAGTACTTCAACCATCACAGAACCTTGATTCGGAGACTCACAAGTTATGCCTTGTACCAAGCTTGCTTCCACAAGCAATTCTCCCCCCGGAACTAGATCTATGGTCAGGATTTCTTCACATCCATTGTCATCTGTGACTGAAACCTGATAATTCCCACCTTCTAGGTCTGTACGCATCGATCCCGATGCTCCATCTTCCCATAAGAAAGTGTAATCAGCGGCTACAGTTCCACCTTGAGCTGTAATGGTTATGGTTCCATCATCTCCTTGACACGAAGGATTAAGAGAATCTTTACTGACCACTAGCTCAGAAGCAGCTTCTCTTATCTCAAACATTTCATTGATCTCACACCCATCATTAAGTGCGTCTCGTACGCGCAAGAACCAGAACCCTGGAGCCAGCGAGTCAGACATATATGTCTGTGGAGACGTCACACCGAATGGGGGCGGATTGCCATCTTCATCTACAAGTGAAAAGGCGAAATTAGTAGACCCACTGGCAGTAGCCAATACGCTACCTGTATTGGTGCCAAAACACAATACATCTTGTGGTACGATATCTACACTTATATTTCCTAGCGGCTCTATAATTAAGGTATCTCTTACTCTACAGGTAGATCTACCATTGTCTTCTGCCACAAATGGATAAACCCCATCTCCTGCATTTATGTCAATAAATTCCACTGTAGGACCTGCGCTATTGAGAATATACTCTCCCCCTGGATAAGGTGTACCTCCTGTTGCTGTAATTCTTACTCTTCCGTTTAACGCTCCTGGACAAGTAGGCTGTTCCAGGACCTCTGCCATAACCCGCAAGGTATCTACCCGGACTTCTATCATCTCCTTAAATTCACACCCTCTATCATCGGTAACGGTAAGGCCATAAGTACCATTACTTAGCCCATCGTATTCTGGGTTATCAAACTGGAAATTATCCCATTGTATCGTATAATTAGGTGTACCACCATTGATGTCCATTATTTCTATGCTCCCATTGGGTCTATTAAAACAAGAAGGGAGTATGA